>PKUF01000123.1 GCA_002869635.1 Desulfuromonas sp.
CAATACTGACGACGGTCGATACCGCATAGAGAGCTCCGACGCTGCGACCGGCATGCTGACGCCCCTTGAACAAGAGCACAAAGAGAAACGGCGAAACCGCCCCCATGCTGAGCGAAGGGACGTAAAAGAGGGTAAGACTGGCGAGCAGCGCTGATACGCGCGGATCAAACTCGAGATCCGCGAGGAACAGGGAGAACGGCGTCGCCCAAAGAGGGAGAAGCAACAGATAGAGGGCCGAAAACCCGAGAAGGGAGACTAGGACCGAAGGGAGGGGGAAGCGGTCCCCCAGCCAACCGCCGACATAGTAGCCGACAGCCATCCCCCCCATAAAGACGCCGATCAAGCTCCCCCAGACAAAGATCGAATTTCCAAGGACTGGGGCGAGAATTCGGCTTCCGAGAATCTCCATCCCCATCAGTAAGGCGCCGTTGGTAAAGGCGATACCGTAGAGAAGGGACTGCTGAAACGATGAAAGCCTCATCGAACCTCCTGCTGGCGCAGCAGGTTGACCGGGGCAAAATCATCGGTCAGGATCTCACCCTTAAGTTTCTCCACAGGGGGGATCGGTGTTGTCGACGAAAACTGTTCGGCAATCAGCTGCCCAAGATCAAAGGAGAGCTTGCGTTCACGCGTAATCTCTGTCCCTCGCGCCACGAGCCTCTCTTTTGTCAACCAACGTGCATGCTCGGTCGCAAAGATGAGAAATGAGCCAGCTTTATCATAAAATGAGTAGTTCTTCGCGAAAACCTTGGAAATCGTCTTAACCTGAGCCTGAAGATAGCTGTTCGCGTACTCCGCCCAGAGGTGAACCGCCACGACCCCTCCCGGAGCGAGATGATCTTTAACCGAGAGAAGAAATTCCTCTGTCGTTAAATGAAAAGGGATCCCCCCGGCCTTATACGCATCGAGGATGATCAGGTCGTAGCGCTTCTGCGACTTGCGCAGAAGGCGCCGCCCGTCCCCTACGGAAACAGCACCATGCTCGCCCGGCTTGAACTTGAAAAATCGTTCGGCAATCTCAACAACGAGGGGGTCTATTTCAAAAATATCAAGTTCTGCCTCGGGAAAACGTTTCGCGAGAAAGTGGGGCATCGTCCCCCCCCCCAGCCCAAGCAGAAGAATCTTTTTTACCGGTTGTTCAACAAACGCCATCCCGGCAACGACAGTCCGTGCGTAGGGGTAATGGAGATAAGCCGGATCCGTCATGCGCATGGCTGTCTGCTCGTAGATGCCAAACTGCATATAACGCAGTCCATCCTGCTTCTCGACAACCTGTATCCCCGTATAGGCCGACTCGCCATCGTAAAGCACCCTGTCCGAAGCGTTTACCACCGTAGCGAACAGCAGAATCAGGCTGAGCAGCCAAAGGGCTTGCCGTTGTATTCTCATTTTTTTCGCACCCTTTTGTCTCTCTTGTCTAACATGCTAGAATGACACATATACATACCATGGCATTCAGTTTTAAATCCACCCATGCCTTACAATCCATTTCAAGGAGATGAATGATGCTTTCTCTTTCGCCACCTCGCATGCCTGTCGTCCCACTTCTCGTCATGCTGGCGCTCTTCCTGACCATCCCCTTCAGCCGTACCGCCACAGCCGCGGCAGAGACCTACACCGAGCCTCTTACAAAAATGGAATTTGTCCTCATTCCCGGCGGCACATTTACCATGGGAGACTCTTCAGGACGAGACAGATGGGCAACACCTGCACGCTCAGTCGAGGTAAAACCTTTCTACATGTCTAAATACGAAACGACCTTCAACAACTACAAACTTTTTTGCACGGAGACCAAAAGACCATTACCCGATGATGCGGGGTGGGGACGCGGTCTGCGCCCGGTCATCAACGTCTCGTGGTTCGATGCTGTCGCTTTTGCCAACTGGCTCACGAAGAAAACCGGCAAGAGCTTTCGCCTCCCCTCTGAGGCCGAATGGGAGTATGCCGCTGCAGGAGGACGCAACGCTCTCTACCCGTGGGGGAATGCTCTGGGGCGGAGCAACGCCAACTGCCGAAAATGTGGGAGCAGCTGGGATGGCAAATCGACGGCGACTGTCGGTTCGTTCACCGCCAACGGTTACGGCCTGCACGACATGGCCGGCAATGTCTACGAGTGGACCCAAGACGCCTTTCACAAAAACTATGAGGGTGCTCCGACTGACGGGAGCGTCTGGAAAGGGAAAAAGAAGAACCTCGATCGTATCTACCGAGGAGGATCTTGGTTTGATATCCCCCAGACCATGCGAATCTATACCCGTTGTTGGGACCCGGCCAGCAGCAAAGATAACCAGATCGGCTTCCGCCTCGTTATGGAGCCTTAACCATTGGAGGCGGGCCACATCCAACAGCAACTCCCAGCGCTGGCCCGCTCCTAAAAAAACCTCCTCGCCCTCACAAGTCTCGGTGTGCAAGAGGGGGGCAGAACATCGCCCCTCGCCTGCACACTGTTTTTATCTAAAAATATTCAGCACTTAAGCCAAAAAAGAAACACCCATCACAATCGTGGTCGTTAGAATTACCTCCTCAGAAAATATGATGGTTTGTTCGATTGTTGTTCCCTCCCCCCCCCATTCGCCACTCTTTGCGTCGGTATCACCTAATTCGTTGACTTGTCCCATCAAAAATGTGTCCAACACCACACCCCCAACAACAGACAAGGCCCCCGCCGTAAGGGCGAGGGCCTTGTCTGTTCCTTTTATCTTCGGGCTGAAGGGTTATTCCCAGGGTGATGTGAGATTCCAGCCGTTTTCAGTCCCTGCTCCCGTCTGCTGGTTCGGATCCCCGCTTTTGACATAGCGGTGACAGTTGGCCGCCGTGGTCGAGTACGCCAGCTGGCCGCTGGTGTAACCCATGTAAGCGTAGGTATCCTGACCCATGGCGCTCGGGGCGTTGATGGTGCCGGTAGCGTCATCCCAGGTATTGCGCTTGACGTCGAGGCAGTTGGTGATCAACAGAGCCGGCAAACGCGAAGCATGCGGGTTGTGACATTTGGAGCAAGGAAAGTTATGGATATCAGGATCGGCCGCACTTGATGCGGCACCGTAGGAGATCGTGTCATACGGCGCCACCGCCGCGATAATCGCATACTGCGGGGTAGTGTCACCAGCGATCCCCGGTGAGATCCCGGCTGCATCCTTGACGTTACGCAAGCCGTAGAGCCAACCATCACCGTCGGTAACGGTCTGATGCTGCATGTAAGCGGGGCCACCGATCAGGTCCTGCCCACCACGCAACGCTTCATCGAAGATATTGGCGGCACCGCTGTCGGTGAAACCATCGACGACATTGGCATGCGGTGCCCAGTAACTGAGGACATTTGCCTCGGTGTGACACTTACCGCAGACTCCGGAGTGCGTGGCGTACGTCTTGCCACTGGTGTAAGCACCCGGATTGTTCTGCTCAATCTGCCAGCCCCCCGAAGCGTTTGTCGAACCGGGATTGGCCCCACCGAGACCACGCGGCACGCCACCGTGGAGAGTCGGCTGACCCGGCATCGGTGCCCCGTCCTCAGGGAAGGGGTTGGCGATCCAGTTACCGCGCAGGTACGGCTTGCCTGTCGGCCCCATAGTGTCGTGAACATCGTGGCAGTAGGAACATTTGATATCACCGACTGTCTCTGAGGTCGAACCGAGAGCCCGGCCAGTGTCATGCATCGAGGAACGAGCGTGATTGGTTCCCGGCGGTGTCGAGAGGGAACCGTCCTTGTAAGTAAAACCGGCACCACTGGTCCAAGTCGCAGAAGACCAGTTCATGGTCGAGAGAGACCCATAATCGTAACCGGTGGCATTGACCTGATCACCGCCGATTTCATGATTTTGGCCGAACTCACCGTCGCGCGCTTCTGTCGTGTGACAGTTCCAGCAGATCTCAGCCTCGGTGGCGCCGGTGGCGCCGGAGGAGTTCCCGAGATCAATCCCGCCCGTGCCATAGTTGATTTCAGTGGCATCCTGGAAGGTCTTGTTGGGGATCTGAATCGTTCCGGCATTGTGACCGGTGTGACAGTATTCGCAGGTGTAACCGGTGATCGTCGTCGAGTGCGGGCTGTCAATATCGACCCCCGCCGAAGGCGAGCCGCCACCGTGACAACCGGTACAGGCAAGCGCCGGGCCGGCGATGTTGCTGTTGCCCCAGCCCGAGTCGGCCATGCTGTGGTCGGTATTCCCCCACGCCTCCGAGTGACAGGTCGTCGAGCAGTCAAAACCGGTGTTGCTGTAACCCATGGTCGAGTTCATGGTGATGTTGCCGTCGCCATGGTCACCGGTCCCCCAGGTCATGCTGTAGGGGGCGTCGGAGTAGACATGGCAGATATTACATTTGGTGGCGTTGGTCGCATTGCTGTGATTGCCGATGACCTCAGCGCCATCACCACCTGATGACGGGGTATCCCAGTCGGCCTCATGGTCGGGACCGCCGGTGGTGTAGGTCCAATCGTTGGCAAAGCCGCCATGGCAACCAGCACACTCGACAAAGGAACCCGAAGCGTAGCTCACTGTGTTGTCCCAAAGACGAGCCCAGGTTCCGTCATCACCGACACCGCTGTGGCAGCTGGTGAAGCCGGTGTTCCCGGCGCCAAAGCAGGTGTTGTTGGTGTTGTTGTAGTTCAGGTTGGCATCAAGCGAGAGATGCGCCATGGTGGCCGAATCATTCGTACCGTCGATATGGGTCGAACCATTCTCGAAGGTCGGATAAGAACCCGTCATAGCGGTGTGGCACCCCTCGCAGCCGGTTCCGAGCCCCTCATTGTGCCCCTGCCCTGAAACAGTGGGCCCAGCGGCATGGACACCGGAGGTCGGCTCAACAATCCCTGTGCCCGCCGAAGAGTCGTGGCACATGGTGCAACCGGTGGACGAGCCGGTCCAGACCGGAGTGGCGTTGTTGTTATGACAGTTTGAGGTATTACAGCTGCTCGACGCATAGACGAAATCGTCAGCGGCGCCAGTAGGGGTTTTACCCGGGCCAACTTCACCCGGAAGAGCCGTGGTGTGATCACCGGCATTGGCGTCGTGACAGTATTCGCAGAGCGCCTTCTGGTAGGTGTCGGAATTGGCATCATCGAGCAGACCCGTCAGGGTCAATCCATAGACCGCACTGGCGAGCTTGGTCATATGGACCACATGGGCGCCGGGGGTGTCGTTCTCTGCATTGGCGTTGCTGGCATCAGGCCAGTAATTGGCCGCGGTGACCCCGCTGGTCCCACCACCGTGACAACCGGAACAACCGGAAGCCTTGAATCCGCTATCGTGTGAATGGCAGCTGACGCAGGGGCTAAGACCGGAGGTCGGGTGGCTACCAGCGACTTCACTCGTCCCATCGTTAAATGAGGTCGTCTGGGCGTGGCAGACCTGGCAGACCCCTTTAAACGCCGTACCGTCAGCGTAAGAGCCCGCCGCGACTCCGCCCTGAACCGTGAAATCGACCGCCGTCGCTTCGGTCGTCCCGCCGACACCATCGGAGCCGGAGGTTCCGTCGGTCGGGTACTCTTGCACCATCTTGATATTGCTGGCGCTTGTGCCATCACCGTGCGGATCGTGACAATCGGTACAGTTCGGGGTCCAGGTCCAAGTGTAATTGGAACCGGCATTTGCCTGACTGTGGTTCAGCATCCCGGGGATGCCGACGTGACAGCCGGCGGTCTCATTGGAGCAGAAGGTGTTGACATCTGTTCCGTAACCCGCAAGACGGAAGGGGTTGCTTCCGGCAACCGGGTTAGAGAAGTCATGGGCGACCGCCGTATCATGGCAATCCATACAGGCCAAGACGACTCCGGTTTTACCGTGCCCGACGGCAGTGTAATCGGCACTGTCGATCATCGAGGCGGAATTGTTCGTCCCGTCGACATCATCAACATCGGTTGTTCCTTCATGGCAGACCGCGCAGTCGTTAACCCCTGCTTGGGTCTGGTTCCAGGCGATGTTACTGGTCGCCGAATGGCAGCCGGCGGTGCCGGAGCAGGTTCCGGTCAGAACACCCCGGGCCGCAGAGTAGGTCAGATTGGTGACGAAATCGAGGGTCCCGTCGTTGTGGGTACCGCCACCGTTGGTGCCGTCCTCGCCGTGACAGTCGACGCAGACCGCGACCGAGGCGGGATCGCCACTGACCGAAGCAGTGGTCGCCCCGTGCGCCGCGTGGGCGCCGGAGGCGCTGCCGGTATTGACCCCGCCGTTATGACAGTCGGCGCAGGCGACGCCATCGCCGGCCACGCCCGCATCAGTCCAGCCCGAGACCGACTTCATGGTCAGCGCCTGACCCGAGTGACAGTTGACCGAACAGGTCGCATCGGGATTGGCGTTGTCGTAGCTCAAGGTCGAGTTCATATGGAGTTCGGGGGTTGCCACATTGTTGTGCATCACCGCCGTGTAGTTTGCGTGGCCCCAGCCGTGGCACTTGCTACACTCGCCATGACTCGACTTGGATGTCGCCAGGGTATCCGGGTTATCGGCGGTTCCGGCATTGGCGTCATTGTCGACATCGGGGTTGTCATGAGAGGTGTCACCGACGATATTCCAGCCGGTGAAGAACGAGCCGTGACAATTGCCGCAGACCGCCGCGCTCGCCGCGTCGTCTGTAATCAACCACGCCACATCGTTGGTTTTGGCATAGACCCAGCGACGGCCCCAGGTTCCCGCGTCACTATGACAGGCGGCGGCGCAGGTGTCGCCGCCGTTATTGTAACCGGCCGGGATGTTCGTCGTATTCCAGGCAGAAGGGGTATCGAGGGCGCCGTCGAAGTGCGGCGCCGTGGTCACGGCCGTGTGGCACTTCTCGCAGGCCGTACCGGCGCCGCCGGTGATGGTCGCGTCATGGGTTGTTATGTTGGTGGTCGTATGGAGTCCCGACGTCGGGTCACCTGCCGCGGCGCCGCCAGCGGTGTGGCAGTCGGTACAGACGATAGCACCGTTGTCCGTGACCCAGAGGGGCGAGGTATGATCATTGTGACACCCCGCCGGGGTATTGGAGCAGCTGACATCCGGGGCCGTGCCACCAATCGTCAGGCCGCCCCCCATCACAATACTTCCATCGGTCACATCGGTGGTATGACCCGAACTGTTGTCGGCATGGCAGACAGCACAATAGGTGGCATCGCCGGTGGTCCACCCCTTGGCGGTGTAGTGAGACAGGTGAGCGTCGGTATTGGGCGGCATCGCAGTATGACAGATATCGCAGGAGTACGGACCAGCGGAACCCCAGGCCGGTGTCACATTGTTGTAGTGACAGTCAACCGTGGCGCAGGTCCCCCCGGTGGGGCTGTTGCTCTGAGCGAAGGAAGCCCCTTTCGAATAGGTCCCGTTATCAACGATCCCGATGCTCCCATCGGCAAGGTCAAGGTTACCGGTACGATGAGCAAAATCGACCGACGTCTCGGTTACCGGTGCATCATGGCAGGTGGCACAGGTGAAGGTGTTGTGCTTGTCGTGATCCCCGATAAAGTCACCGCTTGCGGCGTCACGGGAGGCGCTATCGACCGGCGGGTAGTTGTGGCAGCCGGCGCAGTCGGCCAAGGTGTTGCTCGGCCCGGAATTATCGATGGTGACATTACGCTGGGTCGCGGTTTCAACCGACGAGCAGTCGATGTCGGTGACCCGGGCATCGATGGTCGCGGCCTGAGGACCGGTGATGCCGGTGGTGTCCCAGTCGTAGTACCAGTTGCTGCCGTCCCAACCGGTGGCCGCGACATAACCGCCGCCATCGATGGAGAATTCAACGTTGGTCAAACCACTCGGGACGGTCTCTCCGGCAATATCGAGCTTGATTCGGTAAACCCCTGAGACGGTTGCCGCCTCCGTCGGTGGATTAATCGTGACAACGGCAAGGTCCGTGTCGTTACAAGCGTTGCTGATCGTGACATTACGCACGCCCGAGGAGATCAAGGTCGTGCCACCGCAGTCAGGGTCGTAGCCCTGCACCTCGATGGTGTGGGCGCCGTCGGTTTCAAGGGTTGTATCCCAGACGATACTAAAGGCGTCCGAGCCGTTGTCCCCCGTCGAGTTCTGCCAAGCGCCGCCGTCAAAACGGAACTGAACCCCGGTCATGGTCAGCGGCGCCGTCTCGACGCCGACCTGCCCGTAGACCGTATAAAGCCCGTTGATGGTCGCGCTCTCGGTCGGGTCAGAGACCGTCAGGGTCGCCTCGTCACCATCCACGCAGGTGTTGACGACAACCCCGGTCACCGCTGTTGCGGTGCCGGTCTTTGAGGCAGTGTCCGTACAGGACGCGTTCAGCGTATAGGTTCCGTCAGTCGGGTTCCAGGAGTGCGACCAGGCCCCGACGGTACCACTGTCGACGGAAACCGCGCCGCTTCCATCATCGAAAGTAATGCTGGTGTAGGTTCCAGCCCCTCCCGAACAGGTTCCGGTGACGGTGTACGGCACACTGCTGATGTTCGCGCTTGAGAGCGGATCGTCAATCGACATCGTCGGTGGCGCCCCGGCAAAGGCGCTCGCGGCGGAGAAGAGGAAGAGTAGCACCGCAAGCACGCATGTGACTCCCTGCGAAAGCACTCCCTCCGTATGAGGACCTCTCTGCTTCATCGGTTCATTCCCCTTATCGTGAAGGTTCATCGTAGATTTCATGGTGGCCGCAATCAATTTCAACATCATCATGCCCCTCCCTTACTCCCCACCGATCGTCGACCAGATCGGCGTCTCCTTGAAGTGACAGTTGATATTGGAGCATGTCTTGGGATCAGTCGAAGAGGAGGTCCCGTCCGGAGTTCCGTTATAGGCCGGAGCCGAGGCCCCGAACTGGTAGCTGGTCGGGACCGCCAGGTTCCGAGCGCCACCGCCGGTGCTGTGGTTGGTATCGGTTGAGACGTCATGACAGACACCGCAGACCGTGTTCCCAACGAAGGTGTCGGCATTGGCGTCGATCGCCCCGATGTGGCTGGTGTGCTTGAGGTGCGCGCCCTTCCCTTCGCCCGCAGCGTAGGTGTCTTTCCCGTCGAGAGCCGTCGGCGGGTAACCGTGGCAGGTCCCGCAGGAGACCGTCGGGCCAGCGAAGGTGTCGTCGATGGTCCAGCGGCTGCTGACATCATCGAACTCATGCTGCTCATCCGCGGTGCCGTCGGCACTGGCGTGACACTTGGAACACCCAACCGAGGTGCCGTTGTCGATAAAGCCGACGTTGGTATTGATCTCGATCGTGTTGTTGCCGTGGTTACCGGAGCTCCAGGTCATATCATAGCCGTAAGTGCTGAGCGCATCATAACCATGACAAAGGACACACTCGTCAGTGCCATCATGATTGTTGGCGATATCACCGTCAGCGTCACCGCTGGTGGTGGTTTGGTGACGGGCCCCTACACCGCTGGTGAAGCCGGCGGTGAAGTCACCATGACAGTTGGCGCACTCCGTACCATCAGCGTTACGAGCGGTGGTGCTCCAGATACGGGCCCAGGCACCGCCATCGCTGTGACAGGCACTGACCCCGGCGCCACCGCAGGTTCCGGTGTTATCGGCGGTCTGGGTGTAGATACCACCGGTCAGACCCATCTGGGTCGTCTGGCCGTTGCCACCAGTGAAGCTTCCATCCATGTGCGTCCCTTGTGCCATGACGCTGGTGTGGCAGGCGGCGCAGCCGCCGGTGATGGTGTCATCGTGGGTGGTGTTCGAGACAGTGAGCGGGCCGATATGGAGGCCGGAGCTCTTGTCGTTGGTGCCGCCACCGATCTTACCGGTGGTGTGACAATCGACGCAGGTGACACTCGGGGTTGCGTCGGTCCAGTCAGCAGTCCCGGTGGCGTGGCAGCTGTTGGTCGAACAGGTACCGGGAACCGCCCCATCATAGACCACCGAGCCGTTAAAGGTCGGCGAGCCGTTGATATGGGTGGTCGCCGTGGCCGCTGCGTGACAGTCGGTGCAATCGGTCACGTAGAAGGTCTTGGCCAGATGGTTGGTATGCGAACCGGTTAGCGACGCTTCAACGTGGCAGAGATCACAGCTCGAGGACTCGACACCCCAGTCAGGAGTCGTCCCGGTGGCCGCAACGCCGTTGGCGTGACAGCTGGTGGTACAGCTCGGATCGGTCCAGCTGGAGATCTTGCTTCCATCGATATCCGAGAGTCCATCACGGTGATTCATCGCGCCAGGTACCGTGTGACACTCGGCACAGGTGACGTTGTTGCCGTAACTCCCACTGGCAGTGCGGTGTGAAGTATGGCTACCGCTTGCCGGATCACCGGTGGTGTCGACATGGCAGAGAGCACAGTTCGAGGTATCCGTATCCCAGTCGGCGAGCTTGCTCGCCCCCGGAGTCGGGTTATGACAGGCGGTGTTGTTACAGGTGTTGTTCACATCATCCCAGCTCGACTCGGTTAGCGTGGCCTCGTCAGCATCGGCGACGCCACGGTCAGTAAGGACTGCCCCATCTGTCCCGCTGTAGTCGTCAATGTGCGTG
>PKUF01000038.1 GCA_002869635.1 Desulfuromonas sp.
CCCGTCGAGGCCGGCCATGAGCATCGCCGAGAAGGCGAGGTAGCCGTTGCAGGAGGGGTCGGGAGTCCGATACTCAACACGCTTCGACTTGGGATTGCTGGTGCAGGGGATACGCAGCGAAGCGGAGCGGTTACGGTTGGAGTAAGCGAGGTTGACCGGAGCTTCGAAGCCCGGGACCAGACGCTTGTAGGAGTTGGTGCTGGGGTTGGTGAAGGCGCAGAGAGCCTTGGCGTGCTTCATGATCCCGCCGATGTAGTAGAGGGCCATCTTGGAGAGGCCGCCGTAACCGTCGCCAGCGAAGAGGTTGACGCCGTCTTTCCAGATCGACTGGTGGCAGTGCATCCCCGAACCGTTGTCACCAAAGACCGGCTTCGGCATGAAGGTGACGGACTTGCCGTTACGGAAAGCCACGTTACGGATGATGTACTTGAACCACTGGAGGGTGTCCCCCATGCTGAGCAGGGAGTCGAAACGCATGTCGATCTCGCACTGGCCGCCGGTGGCGACTTCGTGGTGCGACGCCTCGATACGCATCCCGACGCTCTGCAGCACCTGGACCATCTCGTTACGCAGGTCGATGTGGGAGTCTGTGGGACCAACCGGGAAGTAGCCACCCTTGTGGGCCGGCTTGTAGCCGAGGTTGGGGAACTCTTCACGACCGGAGTTCCAGACACCTTCAACCGAGTCGACCAGGTAGAAGGACTGGTTGGCGCTCGAAGCAAAACGGACGTCGTCAAAGACGAAGAACTCAGGCTCAGGGCCGAAGAAGGCGGTGTCGCCAATCCCGGAGGACTTGAGGTAAGCCTCAGCCTTCTGAGCGATGAAGCGGGGATCGCGGGTGTAGCCTTCTTTGGTGATAGGATCGAAGATGTTGCAGATGATGCTCAGGGTCGTCACTTCAGGGAAGGGATCGATCTTGGCAGTGGTGGGATCGGGAATCAGCGTCATGTCGCTGTTGTGGATCGGCTGCCAACCACGGATGGAGGAACCGTCGAAACCGAGACCTTCTTCGAAAACGTCTTCCGAGAACTCGCTGATCGGGGTCGAAAAGTGCTGCCAGATCCCCACAAAATCCATGAACTTGTAGTCAACCATCTGAACTTTGTTTTCAGTGGCAAACGCGATGACTTCTCTCGGGGTCATGTCCTTCTCCTTTGTTCATTGGTAGAATCCGACATCCTAAAATGCCGGGGTGAGCGATGACGGCAGTAAAACTGCCGAAACAATATGGTCTACAGAGCGTCGTCGCCGCGCTCACCAGTACGGATACGCACGACTTCGTCAACCGGAGTCACAAAAATTTTACCGTCACCAATACGACCGGTACGGGCCGCTTCAGCAATCGTTTCGACCACGCGAGCAACGAGGTCTTCACGTACAATGATCTCCATCTTGATCTTGGGGATGAAATCAACGACATACTCGGCGCCGCGATAGAGCTCGGTGTGCCCCTTCTGACGTCCGAAGCCTTTGACCTCACTGACGGTGATCCCCTGAATGCCGATCTCGTTGAGAGCTTCCTTAACTTCATCAAGCTTAAACGGCTTGAAAATCGCTTCCACTTTTCTCATTGCAATTACCTCCCGACGCAAGTGTATGTCTCCGGGGGGAACCCGGCTACAGCGGTTGAAAGTTCATGAGCAAATTCTCTGCCTATTTCCGCAACAACCTAAAAGAAATTGTAACTGTACAATTATCAAGCAGATTCGTCCGCGGGCAAGGGAGGCCGTATTCTCCTCTCGTCGCGACTCGTGCGTAAAAAAGAAGCAAGACAACGATACCGTCGCAAAAAAAAGATGCAACCCTTTTTCCTTGACCCATTCCGGCGGATACAGTATATGAAAAACACGTACAACACCAGAAAAACAAGAGATTTATTACTTTTTTCCGCAATTCATGCGAAATGTGACGGCGGAGAAAGGCGGCCATGACGGTAGCGGCGACACTCTTAATCGTGGATGACAGCCCGACCACCCTGATGGTATTGCAAGATACCTTCGAGGCCAAGGGGTATCATGTCGTAACCGCCAGAGATGGAATCGCGGCGGTCAACGAAGTCACCCACCACCACCCCGACCTCGTCATCTCTGATATCCTCATGCCGGAACTGAACGGCTATCACCTCTGTCGCCTCCTTAAAAACGACCCCGGCACCGCCACCATACCGATTATCCTTCTTACCAACCTGACCGAACGACACAATCACTTCTGGGGCAAACACGCCGGCGCCAACGGCTATATCGAAAAAAGTCCCGATCTGGCACCGCTTGTCGCCATGGTCGCCAAGCTTCTTGCCGAGCACCCGCCACAGCCGCGTCCGGCACAACCGACACCCTCCGGGGTCGATGCCCGCGGTCGCCTGACAGCGCTGCTTGATCGCCTCCTCTACGAATCGGCGATCTCCAACGACGTCCTACGCCTGACCCGACTCGCCCACAACATTGACGAATTGGCCCGGGAGTTCCTGACCTTTCTCACCGAAGTGGTCCGCTTCAACTGCGCTGGCCTGCTGGTTCGCGAAGGGCAAGGGCGCTACCTTCTCTCTCTCCTCAGCAGCGCCCCTTTAAGCTCGGAGCAGGAGGCAAGTCTGCGCCCTCTCTTCATCGCTCGCATCCCCTCCGAGGAAAGAGCAAGCGCAACCCTTCGTCTGGTCCGCCATGAACTTTGCACGACAGAGAAAGTCGAGTGTGACAGCAGCACGCTGATCGAAACCCTCCCGTTTTACGACAACAACGAGGAGATCGCGACCCTGATCCTCTTTGGCAACCCCAAGAAAAGCCGCAGTGAAGGGATGCGCCACGCCTTGGAGACGGCAGCGCAACGTTTCGAGGTCGTCATGGGTTATGTCGCCCGCTATCGTGAGGTCGATGAGGTGAAGAAGGATTTCGTCTCGATGCTGGTCCACGACCTGCGAGTCCCTCTCACCAGTATCCGCGGTTTCTCCGATGTTCTCGGTGCCGAGATGATGGGGCCAATTAACGCCGACCAGAGCGACGCCCTCGACAAGGTGATCGGCAGCTGCGACCAGATGCTTAAACTGATCGAAAATATCCTCGACATCTCCCGACTTGAGGCGGGAAAGATGCCGTGTCACCCCGAGCCTCTCCAGTTCGCTCCACTCTGCCAAGAGGTCGTGACCAGCGCCGCCGCCCTGTTGCAACAAAAAGAGCTCACGGCCTCGGTCGAAATCGAAGATAATCTCCCTGCCGTGCTCGCCGATGAGGCTCAAATTTGTCGGGTGCTGAATAACCTGCTCGGCAACGCCATCAAATTCACCCCCCAAGGAGGGAAAATTCGCCTGCGTGCCAGACTTGATGCGGAGAAGCCGGAGATGATCACGGTCAGGCTCTGCGATAACGGCCCCGGCATCCCCGACGAGTTGCGGCACCGCCTCTTCGGACATTACCAGCAGCTCACCACCTCCCCCCTCTTCCGCAAGGGGACGGGGCTTGGGCTTGCGATCTGCCGTGAAATCGTCCATCTGCACGGTGGTGAAATCTGGCTTGAGAACCCGGAGGACGAAAACGTCGGCAGTTGCTTCTCCTTCACCCTCCCGCTCGCTTCCCCCTAGACGGGAGCGAGCGCTCCTTTCGCACAGAAGTCGGCCAACCCCTTAAGATTGAAGGGCTGCTGTGCCAACCACTCTTTCCAGGAGTTCCACTCCTCCTCAAAATTCGGGGTGAAGATCCCGCTCCCTGTTGCCGCCTCAATCTCGTCGGCGCGCCAGGAACGCACTTCGGAGATCTCTTGGACCGCAAACTCGATCGGGCCGTCATAACAGGCGAGATAGGTACCGACGTTCTCCGACTCATAATCGTTGCGGATGCGCGAATGGTAAAGAAAGGTGAGTGGAATTCCGCTCACCCCGAGCTCTTCGCTCATCTCCCGCCGTGCCGCCTCCCCGTAGCCCTCGCCGGGGTCGAGATGCCCTCCGACACTGGTATCCCACCTGTCAGGCTGAACATCCTTGTGCGGCGCCCTCTTCTGCAGCAACAGCTCGCCTGCGGCGTTAAAAAGGAGAACATGGGCCACCCGATGCACCAAGGAAGGGTCACCATGGCAGCGTCGTCGGGGTGCTTGGCCAATGACGTGATCATCGTCATCGACGATCTCGAAGTACTCTTCACCTGTCATTCTGCCCCTCCTGTCCCCTAGCCACGGTCAAAGAAAGGGTTTTTGCCCGTCGCCGACAGGGGAACCCCGAAGGCAATCGCCACCCCATCCCCAAGCAGTCCAAGCTCTAAGGCCGCCTTACCGGCACTGTACATGATGCGATTATCCACCCGATGATCGGTGGCCACACTCACCGCAGAACCGACAGCGATCCCGAGATCGCCACTGTTGAAGCTGCAAAGCGCCCCGGCCGCCTGCATCGAGCCGCAATCCTCAAAACCACAGAAACCACAGTGCGGCAAACCGAGAGGCTCTTTACGACTCGCGAAAAACACGATACAGGGTGAAAGCTCAACATTGCCGGCATCTCGAGCAAAAAAAGCGAGTTCGTCGCGGGCCGCGATCAGGCGCATTTGCGCCACCAGTTCGGCTTTCTCCTCGCCATCGATAATTGCCGTCACCAGAAGGTCCTTGCCGCGCCCTTTCGGTGCGGTACGAGCCGCGACACACAGCTTTTGCGCAATCTGCTGCAGCGCTGCGTTTTCGATCTCGTCATTTACTCGAATCATGCCTCACTCCTCTCAAAACGGTCGCCAGAGTCCACCCATCAATACGGAACAGTAAATCGTCTCTTCTCTGGTAAAGCGCTTGCCGCGCTGCCAGCATGATGCTATATCAGATCGGGTTATCCCTTTTCTTCAGGAGTTCCCATGCCCGAAATTCACCCTTTAGCATTTGTCGACCAAAGCGCCGTCCTCGCTGAGGACGTGGTGGTCGGCCCTCAGGCTTTTATCGATGCCGATGTCCAGATCGGCGCCGGCTGCCGTATCCTTCATAACGCCCACATCGGTCGCTGGACCATTCTCGGCGAGAAGAACATTCTCCACCCCGGTGCTGTCGTCGGCCATGCCCCGCAGGATCTCGGCTACCATGGCGAGGAGGCGTGGACACGCATCGGCAGCGGCAATGTCTTCCGTGAAGGGGTGACAGTCCATCGCGGCAACCGCCCCGGCACCGAGACGGTCATCGGCGACAACAACTACTTCATGGTCAACAGCCACGTCGCCCATAACTGCAGCATCGGCAACCACGTCATCCTCGTCAACGGCTCGCTGCTCGCCGGACATGTGGAGATCGGCGACCGGGCGATCATTTCGGGGAACTGCCAAATCCACCAGTTTGTGCGAATCGGCGCCTTCGCCATGATGCGTGGTGGCTCGGCGGCGGTCAAGGACATCCCCCCCTTTTGCATCAACGACGGGATGAGCTGGATACGCGCCATCAACCTCGTCGGGATGCGTCGTAACGGCTATGACGGCAAACGGATTCGCGCCGTCAAGGAGGCGTTCAAAACGATCTTTCGCTCAGGGATGCGCCTTGAGGCGGCGCTGGCCACCCTTGAGAGCGCCCCGGAGGTAAGCGTTGATGTGCAACAGATGCTCGATTTCATCCGCGCCAGCAAGCGCGGCATCGGCAGCGGCCATCGCAGCCTCTCGCACGACTAAAGGCTCTCTCCTTTTTCAGACATAGAAAAAACGGGGCGGAAAATTCCGCCCCGTTTTTTTGTTTGTCTGTTTCCAGCTACTCCTCTTCGCCGACCAGCTCGAGGATACGGTTGCTGCGGGCGAGAAACACCGCCATCTTCTCGCCATCAAACGCCTTGTGGCTGAGCATGGCAAGATCGTAGACTTGCTCGGCAAGAAGGTTGGCATCATCAACGCGTCCCGCTTCTTTGAGACGCAGCATCTTCTTTACCACCGGGCTGGCAAGATTGACCAACAGGGTATGCTCGGAGAAAAGATCACTCCCCTGCTGCCCCATCATCCGTGTCATCTCCTTAAAACGACGGCTCTGCTCCGAAAGCAGGACCATCCCCGGCACCGAGTCATCCTTAAGGCTCTCGGCGCGCACCGTCAGCCCCTCGACCTCGAGAGCCTCATCGAATGCCCCCTTAACCTTCTCGTCGCGGCTGGCCCCCCCTTCTTCGGTGACCAGTTTCTCAGCGGCATCCTTTTCGATCATCGAATCAGAGAGATCGGAGTCGACCCTTTCGAAACGGACGGAGGTGTTCTTCATCTCGAGGAACTGGATAAAGTGGTTGTCGATGAGGGTGTCGAGGATGATCACCTCAATCCCCTGACTCTTGAAGAGTTTGAGGTAGGTCGCCTGAGTCGCCTCGTCGTTGGCGTAATAGACCTTGTCGGCGTGCTTCTCTTTCGCTCGTTCAAGGTACTCGGGGAGGGTGGTGTAACGCGCCTCACCGGTGCTGCGATAGATAACCTGATCCTTGACCCGATCGTAGAACTTGTCATCGCGCATCATACCGTACTTGACGAAGGTGTGGATGTCGTCCCAGATCGGTCCGAAGGCCTCACGGTCTTTTTTGGCGAGATCGACCACCTTGGAGGCGACGCGACCGGAGAGGACCTCCTGAATCTTGCGCACCTGCGGCTCGTTCTGCAAGTAGCTGCGCGAGACATTGAGCGGCAGGTCGGGAGCGTCGAGGCACCCCTGCAGCGGCAGAAGGAACTCGGGGATCAACTCGGGACAGTTGTCCGAAACGAAAACCTGATTGCAGAAGAGTTTGATATGGCTCTTGCTGACATCAAACTCGGTGGTCAAGCGGGGGAAGTAGACGATCCCCTTGAGATTGAAGGGGAAATCGATGTTGAGATGAATCCAGAAGAGGGGATCGTCAGCCAGAGGATAGAGCTTCTTGTAAAACTCTTTGTACTCCTCATCACTCACTTCGCTCGGGGTCTTGGTCCAGAGCGGGTTGCAATCGTTGACCTGATCCTCTTCGAGGCGCACCGGCACTGGCAGGTAGCTGCAATAGCGCTCAAGCACCTCGCGCACCCGCGCCGGCTCAAGGAACTCCTTCTCGTCATCTTCAAGATGGAGAACAATTTCGGTGCCGCGATCACTCTTCTCGCAGTGGCCAAGCTCATAGCTGGTACTACCGTCACAGCTCCAGTGCGCTCCTTTTGCCTCACTCTGATAGGAAAGGGAGCGTATCTCGACCTTCTTCGCCACCATGAAACTAGAGTAGAAGCCGAGGCCGAAATGGCCGATGATCTGGCTTTTATCTTCTAAATCTTTGAAACGATCGATAAACTCCTCGGCGGAAGAGAAAGCGATCTGGTTGATGTACTTGCGGATCTCCTCGGCGG
Source organism: Desulfuromonas sp. (assembly GCA_002869635.1). GTDB lineage: Bacteria > Desulfobacterota > Desulfuromonadia > Desulfuromonadales > BM515 > BM515. The sequence goes on from PKUF01000038.1 coordinate 7,284, forward strand.
TCATCCCGAGACCGTTGTCGCGAATGACCAACACCCCGGCTTCTTTGTCGACCCGGATGTCAACCCCGTAGTCGTCGGCAATCTTCAACCCCTCCACGAGGTTGATATGCTGCATTTTATGAATGGCATCGACAGCGTTGGCAACGAGTTCGCGCAGGAAAATTTCCTTTTCGCTGTAGAGCCATTTTTTGATGATGGGAAAGATATTCTCGGTATGGATAGAGATTGCGCCCTTCTCGACGCTCTGCTGGCCACTCATGATAATGGAACTCCTCCTGAAAAGATTTGGGTCGTCAACGACCGGGGATGAACATAGTCACCCCATCCGCCGTTGTCAAGGCATCAGAAGGAGAGGATAAATCTGTTCCGAGGGGAGGATGGCGGAGATTTGAGGGGGTGGGGCCCCATGCCGCGAGAGGAGGTGCTGATGGACATGCCAGTGGGGAACGACATCATAGCCGCTGCTCGGCCCAAGAGCAGAGAAACCGCTGGCAATAAAAACAATGGCAAGAATGAGAGGAACAGCGACCTGACTGGTGAAATAGAGGACAAGGCCCTGTACCCTCCCCCAAATCCGTTTCATCGCCGTCAGGCGCGGGAACTCATCATCGCGTAGCAACCGCAACAGTGAAACCAGCACGACGTAAAGGGCAAAGCCCCCCATGGCGAAACGGGCTGAGACATCCTCAAAACCTACCGGTGCAAGCATGAAGACCTCCGCTGGATGAGAAGGGTTGTCCACCAGAGTAGCCGCAAATCAAAAAAAGGCAACGTATCGCACGATATTTTCAAGCAAAGTATCAATAAATAACGATATAACCGTGATCGCTGGCGATCTTGGAGATCTCTAGGACATCTCCGATCTGGTATTCTTCACCATCGAGAACAAAGGTGTAACCACCATCGGGGTTCTCACTGGCAAGGCTGATCAGGTACTCGAAACTAGCGGTTTTGACTGTTTCCATAACTCGTTCTCCGATATCTCTGCAGGCCTCCTCAAGCGAGGCAGGGGTTACTCGCCGATGATTTTGATCAACACCCGCTTGCAGCGGCGACCATCAAATTCGCCATAAAAGATCTGTTCCCATGGACCGAAATCGAGTTTCCCCTCAGTCACCGCCACCACCACCTCACGCCCCATCAACGAACGCTTGAGATGGGCATCACCGTTATCCTCACCGGTACGATGATGCGCATAGCCGTTTGGGTCAAAAGGAGCGAGTCCTTCGAGCCAACGCTCAAAGTCCTGGTGCAGCCCCCCTTCGTCATCGTTGATAAAAACCGAGGCGGTGATATGCATGGCGTTAACCAGACAGAGCCCCTCGCGGACTCCACTTTCACGCAGCGCCGACTCCACCTCAGAGGTGATGTTGACGAACCCGCGACGGGCAGGTATCGTCATGTTCAGTTCCCGACGAAAAGATTTCATACGAACTCCCCAATCCAAGACCGTATCCGGCGAAAACGGTTGCCCTGTTACGTACCTTCATGCTAAAGAAACCGCTTCACGGTTGTCTCACGGCTTTTTAAAGGCCTTTTGATACCAACGCCCCCTGCTTCGCCCCGACCCTTTCCCTTCTGTGGGAAAGCCCCCCCCTCGAGACGGCAAGGTGACGACAGATGATTCCCAGATTCCCCTACACCCTCGGCCTCTTCCTTCTTTCTCTCAGCCTCTGTGGCGGTTGCCAAGAAGCCCCCTCGCCTGTCGCGGTATCCCCTTCGGTCGCCTCATCCATACTACCGACTGAAATCGCACCGCAAAGCCATCGAGAGCTCGATCTTTTCTTTCAAGAGAAGAAGTACGGCTGGGAGAGTTTAGAAAACGGGGTCCCTCCCTTGATCGTCACCCGCTTTCCCGAGGATATGGCCACTATCTCTAAGGTGCAGCAACGCAAAGAGATCTTTTTTCTCTCCCTGCTGCCGATGACCCTTCTTGCCAACGAAGAGATCCTCAAAGAGCGAAAGGAGCTCTTGACCATCCTTGATCGCTTTGATCGCCAGAGTCCGCCCAATCCGCAGCAGATGGTTTTTCTCTCAGCCCTCGGCCAGAAATATAAGGTTAAGGGAGACCCTCTGACCCAGAAGGGTTCACGCCAGAAACTGCTCAAGCGGGTCGATATCGTCCCGCCCTCGATGGTTCTGGCGCAGGCGGCCAGCGAATCGGCCTACGGCACCTCGCGTTTTGCTCAAGAGGGGAACAACATCTTTGGCGAATGGACCTTTACACCGGGGACCGGGATCGTTCCTGAAGGACGACCGGAAGGGGAAAGTTACGAAATCCGCCGTTTTTCCTCGCTCTACGATTCGCTCAATTCTTACCTGCGCAATATCAACACCCACTGGGCCTACCAAGAGCTGCGTGACCTGCGTGCGGGACAAAGAGCGCAAAAAGAAACAGTCACAGGCTCCGCCTTGGCCGCCGGTCTTCGCCTCTACTCCACCCGCCGCGACGCCTATGTCGAAGATATCCGTCGCATCATCGATGGCAACCGACTCTCGCACCTTGCCAAGATCAGTCTGAGGTCGACGAACGCTTCGGCTGAACCCACAACTGACTGAACCAGTACCACCCTCCTTTGCGCCCCGGTGCAGTCAGGGTATATTTCGTGCGCCGCCCTTTCAGCGGCGCCTCTGCCGTCACAATCAACCGCCCGCTTGCCAGCGGTTCTTCACGGATAATCCCCGTCGGTCTTCCGTCAACATAACAGGTCAGCCGTGCCGGATCGATCACGCTGCGATCAACCGTCAGGATCAAGGTCGGCGGGTTCTCTGCCCCCAGAACCGACGACGCCGGCGAGACAACCTCCTGCACCGGCAGCGGCCGCATTGTGAGCTTACTGCGAAAACCACTTAAGGTTGCGTAAGCGCCCCCCATAGGGAAGCGAGGCAGTGCAAAAAGATCGGCATAGGGAGAGACCACCCCTGACTGTTGACCGCAGGCGGCGACAAAACCGAGCCGTTGCACCAGGGCCTGTACGGCCGGATCATACTCACCATAAGGGTAGGCGAAAAGCGCGACCTCAACCCCGATTTTCTCTTTAAGAAC
>PKUF01000045.1 GCA_002869635.1 Desulfuromonas sp.
AATATATTCTTTTTGTCGTGCCATGATGCCTATTTAAACCGATCGTTCTGTAATTGTCAAGTTGAAAATAGGGCATAAAAAAAGATGTGGTCCTAATGCTAGGACCACATCTGGTGTGGTTTGGCTCCCCGAGCCGGACGGTCGTGGGCACTGGGAGGAAACGATATCTTTGACATCCGCTAAGGAACCGTAAAGCCGCCATCCATGGCCAGGCCCTGTCCGGTGGTCCAGGTCGCCTCTTTACAAAGATAATAAACGCCGGAGGCAACTTCTTCAGGTCGACCACTACGACCCATCGGGTGCATGTTCTCCAGCATATCTTCCATCTCCTTGTTGCCACCAGTGAAGCGCTCGTAAAGGTCGGTATGGACTGCCGCCGGACAGACCGCGTTCACCCGGATTCCCTGACGGGCATATTCGAGCGCCACCGACTTGGTCAGACCCATGACGGCATGTTTTGCGGCAACATAGACCGGCACCTGTGCCATGCCGATCAACCCGGCCACCGAGGAGGTATTGACGATGGCCCCGCCACCCGATTCAAGCATTTTGGGAATCTGGTACTTCATGCAAAGCCACACCCCTTTGACGTTGACGTCCATGATCTTCTGATACTCCGCATCGTTCTGTTCTGTGGCTGAAGTCGGAACTTCTTCAACACCAGCGTTGTTGAAAGCGAAATCGAGACGCCCGAAGATGTCCACTGTCTGCTCGATGGCAGCTTTCACATCAGCTTCAACGGTGACGTCTCCGGTAATTGTCAGGCACTTTGCACCCGACGCTTCGACCTTCTTCCTGGCGACTTCGTTCTGTTCGGCGCGACGCCCCATGATCGCTACATCACACCCTTCATCAGCAAACTTGATGGCGGTTGCGAGACCGATTCCATCATTTCCACCGGTAATAAAGATCACTTGTTTTCCCATTATGATTCTCCTTTTACAAACTTTATTGCTTGCACATGCATGCATTGTGGGTAAAAAATATATCTAACCAGGTTCTTCCAGTTTCTGATGGGCTTCTCCAGCTAACGCTGTCAACGCCTTACCTTCTTCCTCACCCAGAATATTGCTGTATCGATCGTAAAGCACCTTCCACGCCGAGCGCATTTCCTCCATCTGCCCTTCACCCTTGGCGGTCGGATACACATGCGCAACTTTGCCGGATATCTTCTTCTCAACAAAGCCGCGCAGCACCAGGGCATCGACAAAGCGACTGACCGTCGACTGGGCCAAATGCAATCGGCCAGCAAGATCCTTCTGGGAGATTCCCGGCTCGTCGATAGCAACCATGAGCAGGAAAGCATGTGACGGCGTCATGCCAAGTTTGCCGAACGCCTCCTCGGCCATGCGCGAGATCGATCGCGCCAGCGAGTTGGCCGTGAAATAAAGGCAGCAGTTTAAAAGTTCATCTGATTGATGGGTCATACCACACTCCAATGCTTGCACATACAAGTATAATATAATGACTTATATTGCAATAAAAAAAGATGTGGCCCGAATATCGGACCACATCTTGTGTGGTTTGGCTCCCCGAACCGGACGGTCGTGGGCACTGGGAGGAAATTTTGAATATTTGAACCGATCGAGCTTTCTTATGGCCCTATCGAAAGCAACGTAGATATCTTTAGGGCCACTGAAATCGTTTATGACGTTCTCCTTGCGAACACGCTTCGAAAAATCAGCATAATTAGCACAATAGCTGAGACTTGCATAAAAACCGAGTCTGACACATCTCCGATATCGCTGACCCAATGGGCGATATCCAAATTCAGCCAACTGTAAACACGGTTTGTCAGCCAGCCCAGCAGCAACGAACAAATTGCGATCGAGGCTAGGTAAATCATAGTTGCCTTTTTCCCGAAGTAACGGACGACTACGGTTATGGTGGCGGCGTTCGTTGCTGGTCCCGCAAGTAGGAAGACTAAAGCAGCTCCTGGAGAAAGACCTTTTAAAACCAGAGCTGCTGCGACCGGTGTTGAAGCGCTCGCACAAATATAGATCGGAATTCCAACCCCGAGCATAATCATCAGGGAAAGGATTTCATTGCTGAGGTAGCGGATAAAAAAGTCGTCCGGGACAAAGAAAGTGATCAGGCCCGCGATGACAATTCCAAGCAATAGCCATTTACCAATATCTTCAAGCAGCTCGCCAAATGCATATTGAAGCCCATGACGAATTCGGTGCAAATGTGATGAGTGTGATTGGAACGGGGAACTCCCGTCCGTTTTTTTCGGTCAGCCACAACCCGGTTCTTTCGCCTCCCCTTTTGTGGAAGGCTGAATATCCTCCGGTAAGCGATTCATCAACAGACCGGTCACCGTCGCCGTGAAAAATGAGGCAACCGGTCGCACGACTGTCATGATCGGATCAAGCAACGCCCAAGTGATGGCAATCGAATCGACACCGGTTTCAGGCACCGACACCAGAAAAGCCGCAGATGCCCCTTTGCTGGCACCCTGCTTACGCAATTCGATGGTTGCCGGAATAACACCACAGGAGCAAAGAGGCAAAGGGATACCGAACAGGGACGCCTTCAATACCGACAGGGCATTCCTTCCTCCAAGATGTCTGGCGACCACCTTTTCGGGCAGGTAGGCTTTTAAAATTCCGGCGACAAAAAACCCGAATAACACGTAGGGTGCTGACTCAACGAGAATGCTCCAGCACTCACCGATGATGCTGACTAATAAATCAATCATCAAACTACTGAGTCCTCAAGAAAATGACGACCTGCATTTAGCACTTATATCTCAGCATGGCCCGGACTGTGATACTCCAGGAAAACCCGATCAACATTTTCGGTAACAGCCTTAATTGAAATTCTGAATGGCACTCGCATTGAACCTCCGCGCTTGGAATTCAACCCCAACACCCGGTGTTTGCTATCGGTAACGAGGTCTCCATTTCCCTGATAGGCGTAAGCATGTAGATGTCCAACCATTGGCAGCGGGTGTGGACGGTTTAGTTGACCAGCCAGCTCCACTTGTGTTTCAGACTGCTCAATTATTCTGGCTTCAGTCACTCTGACGGAATGGGTCTTGCCAAACTCGACACCTATGTCACTTGAATAACCTGTTGCAGGAATGGACAAGGTTGCCATCAGCAACATGAAAATGCACAATATTTTAGCAGTGTTTTTAATCATGATTTTTTTCTCCCTTTTAGGCGGCACCTTCTCCGCGTTCTCCTGTGCTGATTCGTACAGCCTGTTCAATGTTGCTAACATAAATCTTACCATCACCCTTCAGGCCGGTGTGGGAAGCTTTTTCGATCAATGCAATGACCTCATCGACCACTTCATTACGGCAGAACACCTCCAGTTTGATGCCGGACAGCATGTCCTGCTCGGCCTCGTCCGCTTCGGCCCAGCCGAGGCCAAATCCATGTCGCTCCATAACGCTCAATCCGCTGACACACTGTTCTTTACGAAGCGAGCGAACAACATCGTTGAGCTTATGCTTCTTGATATACGCTTGTATCTGTTTCATGCTTTCCTCCTTAACTACAGCTCCTGTTCAGTTTTGATGGCAAACCAGCGGTACAATGCTGGAATGACCAACAGGGTAAGGATTGTCGAAGTGACCAGTCCGCCAACGACAACGGTAGCCAATGGCCTCTGCACCTCGCTGCCGGTTCCGCTGGAGAACAACAACGGAATCAGCCCCAAAGCCGTGGTCACCGCCGTCATCAGAACGGCACGCAAACGCATGCAGGCACCTTGAATCGAAGCTTCATCAATAGAAATGCCATCACGCAGAAGTTGATTGAGATAGGTCACCAGCACCATCCCGTTCTCCAGAGCAATTCCGAACAGCGCAATGAACCCGACGGATGCCGGAACCGACAGGTTTTGCCCAGTCAGCCAGAGTCCGACTACGCCACCAACCAGCGCCAACGGAATATTAAGCAGAATCAGGAAGGTGTTCTTCAGAGAATTGAAGTTAGAGAAGAGCAGCAGGACGACGATCAGCAAGGTAACCGGAACCACCAGCGCCAGTCGTTTGTTGGCCTGCTGTTGTAATTCGAACTGCCCCCCCCATGACACAAGATAGCCGGGAGGCATTTGTACGTTATCGGCTATTGCCTGCTGGCCCGCCTCAACGAACGAGCCGATGTCACGGCCACGAACGTTGCACTGGACCGTAATGAATCGCTGATTATTTTCACGAGTAATCTGGCGCGGACCGACAATTTCCTCGATCTTCGCCAACTCATCAAGAGGGATCTTTGCTCCGCCTGGAGCAGCAATCAGAAGATGGCGTATCGCATCAATATCGTCACGTGCTTCCTTGGCGAAACGCACGTAAATATCGAAACGACGAATCCCTTCGAAAATCTGCCCGGCTTCTTCGCCGCCAACAGCAGTGCTGATGACATTCTGGACATCTTCCACGTTAATGCCATAGCGGGAGATGGCCTGTCGATCGACCATAATTCGTAGCTGTGGCGTTCCTGCAACCTGGTCCTTCTGTACGTCAGAAGACCCGGGAACATCGCGGATCACAGCTTCAATCTCGGCAGCTTTTTCTTTGAGGACTTCCATGTCTTGACCGAATATCTTGATGGCCAGCTCTGCTTTTGTCCCGGTCAGCAACTCGTCCACAGCCGCAGCAATCGGTTGAGTAAAATTGAACTGTGCCCCTGGAAACGACTCGAAGGCATGACTCATTTTTTCATAGAGTTCATCCGGTACGGAAGCCGTCACCCATTGGTCCTGAGGCTTCAAGGCAACAAAAGCCTCGGCGCTGTTGACCGGGTCGGCGTGAGCACCAACCTCACCCCGACCTACACGAGTGACGATTCGTTCCACCTCAGGAAATTTTTCCATCATGCGGCGCTCGAACCGGAGCATAGTCTCCCTTGATTCTTCAAGAGAGATCGACGGTGCCATGGTCGCCCTGACCAGAAGGTCTCCCTCGTTCAAACGAGGAGTAAACTCCGACCCCAGAAAGGGGAGGATCAACGCGCCGACAATCAGCATCCCTGCTGCCAGACCAATGGCTGCAATCCGCTTCCTGACGAAAAACGTCACGACAGGATGATACAGGTTGAGCAACCATGTCACGATCCACGCTTCCTTGGGGCCTTCTCCGGCCTTTACGGAAGCTGGACGGCGCATGACCAGTTGTGAGGCGACCGGAGCCAGGAATAACGCAAAGATCAATGATCCGAGCATGGCCAGCGAAACCGTGTAGGCCAACGGTCGGAACGTTTTTCCTTCAACCCCCTGTAAAGTGAACAATGGCAGGAACACGATGATGATAATCGATATGGCAAAAATGATCGGGCGTCCGACTTCGGCACAGGCCCGGGTAATAACCGCACGGCGCGATTCATGTGGCTCGGCCTGCCGTAACAGACGATCGACGTTTTCGACCATGACGATGGTACCGTCCACCATCATGCCAATGGCAATCGCCAACCCACCTAGAGACATCAGGTTGGCGGAGATGCCGAAGATTCGCATCAGGATAAAGGCAAAGAAGATCGAGAAAGGGATGGAGATGGCCACAACGATACTTGGCCTCAGTCCACCCATGAAGACCAGAAGCACCAGGGCGACCAGGGCAATCCCAAACAACAGGGCATCCGTTACTGTTTTTATGCATTTTGCGACCAAGGTGGCCTGATCGTAGTACGGGACCAGGCGCATGCCCGGCGGCAGCACCTCGCTGATCTCGGCCATCTTCTCTTTGACATCAGCAATGACCTTCGAGGTGTTGGTGCCGATCAACTTGAGGATCATCCCGGCGACGACTTCGCCCTTGCCATCCATGGTCGCCAGGCCGCGCCGAATCTCGCCACCGATGACGACGTCTGCGACCTGCTCAAGATAGACCGGCGTACCGTCTTCGACCTTGATAACAATGCGCTCCAGATCGCTGATCTTGTCAGCCAGCCCCACCGAGCGCACGATGTACTCTTCAGCATTCTTGACGATGAACTGCGCCCCAACATTGCTGTTATTAGCCTGAACCGTCTCGACAATCTCAGCGAGACCAAGGTTGTAACGGAGCAGATCGGCTGGGCGCACCTGCACCTGGAACTGTTTGACTTCGCCGCCGAGGGAGAGAACTTCCGTGACGCCGGGAACCGTTTGCAGGTTGAACTTGATCAGCCAATCCTGAATTTCTCGTACATCCTCGGCACTGCGCTCGCCGGTTTCATCTTCAACGAAGTAAAACAAAATCTGTCCGAGTCCGGTCGTAATCGGACCCATTTCCGGATCACCGAAGCCCTCGGGAATCTCCTCTCGGGCAAGTTGCAGACGTTCACCGACCAATTGCCGAGCGAAATAAATATCGGTACCATCTTCGAAATAGATGTTGATGACCGAGAGGCCGAAGTTCGAAATCGACCGGATCTCTTTCAGGTTCGGCAGGCCGTTCATGGCCACCTCAACCGGATAGGTTACGTACTTCTCGACCTCTTCGGGTGCCAGCCCTTCGGTTTCGGTAAATACCTGAACCAACGCAGGGGTCACGTCCGGAAAGGCATCAACCGGCAGACTTCTATAACTGGCGTATCCTGCAAGGAACACCAGGATGCCAAGCACAGTCACCAGCAACTTGCTGCGCAGCAGAAAATGAATCAGTTTTTCCATGATGCCCTCCTGTTAATGGTTGTGACCATCGCCGAATGCACCCTTTGAAAGTTGCGCTTTCAGCGTGAAGGCACCTTCACTTACATACAGGTCTCCGGGCTTGAGTCCCGAGAGAATCTCGACGTTCACCGTATTTCGGCGACCGATTTCGACCGGACGAGGTTCAAACCCCTCTGGAGTATTGACGAACACAACGGTTCGTTCATCGACCGTTTGCAGGGCTGACTTCGCCACAGCAATATTGACCGGTGACGTTGCCGACGCCACCCGGGCGGTGACAAACATGCCTGGTCGGTAATGACCGTCCGGGTTGCTCAGAACGACCCTAGCAAGAGCCGTCCGGGTTTCCTCTCCAAGCAGCGGGCCAACAAAATCGATGGCACCTCGGGCGTCCGGCACCCCGTGTCCAACCTGAATCGTGACCTTTTGTCCCTTGCGGATAGCTGCCAGGTCTTTCTGGTAAACCTGCAAATCGACCCAGACAGTCTTCATGTCGGCAACGATAAAGGCCTCTGCGTTTTCTTCGAGCACTTCCCCCAGAGAGATGTGTTTCTGGATCACGACGCCATTGAAGGGAGCTTTGATTTCATAGCGGGTATAGGTTACGTCCGACTGCTCCGGCAAGCTCTTCAGATAATCGTCAGAGAAGCCGAGTGCGTGCAACTTCTGCTCTGACGAGCGCAATGCGATGCGGGCTTCAACCTGTGCCTGGCGTGCATCGAGATACTCCTGCTCGGAGGTGATCTTCTTCTGCCAGAGCCGCTCTTCTCGGGCAAAGTTCAATTGAGCAAGTTCATACCGCTCACGCGCTGCCAGAAACTCCGCCTTGGAATCCGCAAGGTCACGACTCTCAATCACGGCCATAACCTGCCCCTTGCGCACCTGGTCACCCTGTTTCTTGTTGACTTGACGGATGATTCCGGTGACTCGGGGTACAACATGGGCAACATGGTCGGCGTTCAAGACGATTTCACCGGGGAGATCGACATACTGTTCCAATTCAGCCGCGTTTGCCTTGGTCACCACAATCCCGAATTCGCCCAACTCCTCTTTGGTCAATCGAATCGGCTCGTCCTCCTCATGTCCATCAGCATCATGGCCGTGTTCGTCATGTTCAGCGTGTCCGCTGACACGTTCTTCAGCATGATCTACGTGGCCGTGGTCTTCATGACCTTCATCACGAAACAGATCTTCCATGTCTTCACCATGTTGTTCGTCATGGCTCTCGTGTTGATCATGGTCAGCATGCTCTTCATGGACCGTTTCCTGGGCGAAGGCCACTTCCGGAGACAAGCTCTTGGTGGCCAACAGCGCACCAGCCGTTGCAAAGGTGACAATTGCCCCCAATGCGATCAAAGTAAATCGTTTCCTGTTCATATTCATCAGTGTCCTCACTTAATTATTGGGGCTGAATTTGTTCTTTTTGATCTATCTGTCCGGCAAGACGCATCACGTTTAATCTGGCCTCGTGATAAGCACTGAAGGCATCTACGTATTGAGCCTTTACGTCAAAAAGTGTTCTTTGAGCATCCAGTGCTTCCAGGAAATCAAATTTGCCTTCCTGATAGCCAATCTGGGCTGCTGCATTGGCCTGCTCTGCCGCAGGCATGATGTCGCGCTGAAGAGTCCGAGCCTGATAATGCGTTGCCTGAAGTTCCTGGAAAGCAGACTGTAATTCGGAAGAAAGACTTGCAAGTGTGGCATCGCGTGTGAAAACTGTCTGGGAGATTTCTGCTTGTGCAGACTTGCGACCACCCTGGTTGCGATCAAAGAGTGGCAAGGGAATTTCCAGCCCCGCGACATAGGCATTATCCCCCGTGTCTTCATATTTACGCACACCGAAAGAAAGAGTCACATCCGGAATACTGTTAGCCCGCTCAAGTTCCAGACTCGCATTTTTGTTGTCGAGTTCTGCTTCCCAACGCCGGACATCCGGATTGCCTGGAAAAGACGCTTGCAGCGTTTCCCATTCTGGCAGGTCTGACAGTTCTTCAAAGTTGCCGACGACCGTTTTGAAGTTGGGTTTTGAGTCACCCCATTTCGCACACAATTCCTGACGCGCCTGAACAAGTTGACGCTCCGCCGTCTCCGCTGCACTCCGGGAGGAATTCAGTTCGACACTGGCACGCAGTTGCTGAACCGGAGAAACCTTGCCCGCTTCAACACGATCAGCTACGGTCTGGTACGCCTGCTCAGCCAGACTTACAAGCTGTTTCGCCTGTTCCAAACGCATCTGTGCCGCTAGTGTTGCATAAAAGGCCTTCATTGCTTCAAGACGCAGATCCTGCTCCGTCGCAAGTTTGTCCCATTTCGCAAGGCTGTGTCCCTGGGATGCAATCGCTTTACGAGCCCCGCGTTTCCCCCCGATCTCAAGTGTTTGTGCGATAACGACCGTCGTTTCAGCGCCATCGAAACCCTCCAAGTCATCCTTGCCTCCGAAGTTTTCTACTTCAATGGAAAGCTCAGGGTTAGGCCATAGCCCAGCCTGCTCCAGGTTCCCCTCTGCGGCTTCGATTGCTTTCTCGGCGGCTGTAAATGCGGGACTATTCCCAATGCGCTGAAGAACATCTTGCAGAGAAAGCACTTCTTTGGAAGTTGTTACCACCTGGCCTGTGGTGTCGGCGTGAACTGCTTCAGGTGCCGCTAAGACCGCGACAATAAGAGCGGAAAACACCATAAGATGCGTAAACCTACACATACGAAACTCCTGTTAGAAGTATGTGGTTAGCCATTCTTCGAGGACTTCGACTCTCGGAATGATATGTTCGATTGTGAATAAACGAGTTAGCGAAACCTTTTGGTATCAGACCAAAGCTGGTTTCAATAGAAGGGGATCAGATCAGCAGAACAATCGTGCGATGCTCAAGAATAGCTTGAAAAATTCGCGGGGGTGATTGCAAATCAAGGTTGTTATCAACCAGTCTGGCCGCTAGAGAATTAAACGAAGGAGTTTTGCTTAAAGCAATAACTGTTGGTGATTTATTGGCTTTATGATTGAGCCGTTTGGCGGACAGTGCCTCGGGAGACAGAAAATAAAAATCAAGACACGGTCCGCAATGACCTTCGTCAAAATGAAAATACGATTCCCCAGGAATCGTGCCTGACGTACTGGTCGCAGAACCGCAGTCTCGGGCGGCCACATACTCGACTTCAAAATGACCGTCTTCTCCAATGCACCAGGCGAATCCAGGTACGCTTCCTAATGTCGTGAAGACAAAAGCAAGAAGAAGAACAAACCTATTAAATTTGTTAGCCACAAAATTCATTGCGTATAAGAGTAGCCTGCTTTGCCCCCAAAATACAATGTGCAGAAGCACACTCCTTTCGTGAGGACACTGTCAGCAGTCCAGCCTTCCCTGACTGGATTTTTCTAATCTCTCCCTTCTGAAAACTCCGACAGCAACCGAGTAGACCTGTAACACTTACTGAAAATCCCGTTAAATAAGAATGGTCACCTGGTTTCCCGTGGTGGGCCTCCCTCTTTTTTCAGAAGTCCTCTCACATTGCTAGGCGGATTAAGTCAGGCCCGAGAAGTATGTTTCCCATAAACCCTGCAATGTGAGAATGGCCC
>PKUF01000108.1 GCA_002869635.1 Desulfuromonas sp.
AGCTGGTAGAGGAGAGGATTGCCCTCTTCCCCGCTAGTGGCGAAATCAACCGGGTCCTTGACGATCCCAAAGAGGCGATTTCTCGCGTCGAAGCTGCTTATACGGCACAGGCGAAGCGGATTGATCGCACCGATGGGCTCTCCATGGAGTTTGATGCTTGGCGTTTTAACCTGCGCTGTTCCAACACCGAGCCGGTGTTGCGGCTTAATGTTGAAACGCGTGGGGATGCGGTCTTGATGAAGGCAAAAACGGACGAACTGCTGCGCCTGATTGAGCCCTAACACTCGAGGTCTTTTCTTCCCCTTGAAAAGAGAGTCGTGCTAAAATCGTCCCCTGTTTGGTGACCATTTCCGTTGTCGGGACGTTCATGTCGTTTGTACCTTTTTTTTATATCTTTTTGGCGGCTCTCTTCACCTCGTTGATCATGGTGCCGTTGCTGCATCGCTGGGCGATGCAGACCGGTCAACTTGACCAACCCGATGCTCGTAAGGTCCATGTTCACGGTGTCCCACGAATTGGTGGGATCGCTGTTTTCATGGCCTTTCTTTTTGCCTGCCTGATTTTTGCCGAGATGACTCCGAGTGTGCGAGGTTTGCTCGCCGGGGGGCTGATTATTTTCTTTGTTGGTCTGATTGATGACCTGCACGGTCTTTCACCAAAAAGGAAGTTTTTCGGCCAGATAGGTGGTGCGCTGGTGACGATGATCGTCGGCCAGATTTATCTCGCCAATCTGGGAGATCTTTTTGGGTTCGGAGAGATTATCCTGCCGTTCTGGCTCGCTGTTCCGGCGACGGTTTTTGCAGTTGTGGGGGTCTGTAACGCCCTCAATCTGATCGACGGTCTTGACGGCCTTGCCGGTGGGGTCGCCGTCATTGCGCTTAGTACCTTCTTTGTCTTCGCGGGGGTCGATAAAAACCTGTCGGTGATGACCCTTTGTGCCGCCCTGCTCGGGGCGATTTTTGGTTTTCTCAAATACAATTTCTATCCGGCGCGGATCTTTATGGGGGATGCTGGCAGTCTCAGCCTCGGTTTTGCCGTCGCCTTTATTGCCATCGACCTGACCCAGCATCCGGCCAGCCAGATCGATCCGATCTCTCCGCTTCTGGTTTTGGGAGTTCCAATTGTTGATACCCTCTGGGTCTTTGCCCGGCGGATGTATCACGGGGGGAGTCCTTTTGCCGCCGATCGTACCCATGTGCATCATAAATTCCTTCAACTCGGTTTTGAACACCGCTTCACGGTGTTGATTATTTACGGACTCTGTTTCTTCTGGGCTGCTTTTTCTCTTGTTTTCTATCATTACCCGACGTATCTGCAGCTTCTCTCCTTTTTCCTGGTCTCACTCGTTTTCTATCTGGCGTTGCGTTACCTTTTGCGTCATCCCGAGCGGTTTTCCTGGATCCTTTCCCGCGATGACTCAACTGGGATCCGCACAACGGTTACTTACAAGCGGATTGCCGAGAAACTACGTCTGCTGGAGACACTTCTAGGGTTGACGATTCTTTCCTATCTCGGCTTGGCGATTACGGCTATCCTTAGCAGGGGGAACAGTCAGGGGGGGTATGCAGCTCTGCTGCTGCTGCTTGGTACGATCTTCTTCGTTCTGTTTCGTCGGGTTGACCACCCTGGGCTTCTTGCGATTCTCTATCTCTCCTCGCTCCTGATCTGTTTCCTTGTTGAACGTACAGGGCATCTCTCTTTTTGGGGGGGATGGGAGCAGGATCAGGGCGTGAACCTTCTTTTTGGTCTCATGGCGTTGCTGATTTTTTTGCGTGCGACATTTCGTCATGATGGCGACTTCTTTTTTTCCTCCCTTGATATTCTTTTGCTTGGTTCCAGTTTGGTCTTGATGATCATTCCTGAAGAGTTTTCCTCTCTCTACTGGTCTCAGGGGACGACGCTGAAAGGGATCCTTCTTTTCCTGGGAGTTAAGGTTTTGATTTCACTTCAACCGAAATTCTCTCTTGTGGTGGTTGCTGGCGTCGGAGGAGGGGTGTTGACTGCTCTGTTGCGTTCATTCTGGTGAGTTAACGTTGACATCCCTCTTGAAATACCGTAGAAACATTTTTTCTGCCGTTTACCGCATCGCTTTGTTTTTTAGGACCATTTCATGATTCTCCTCCCTAAAGGTAACCCCGTAAAGGAAAACCTCGATCCCGGCAAGGTGATCCTCCCTGAAGCACTGATCAAGCTTCAAGTGGGGAGATTTACCGGCTATCTCCGTTTCGATACGCAAGAGGGGGCAGGGATTCTTATCTTCCGCCAGGGCCAAATGATCAGTGCCCTCTTTGAGGCCGCGGCTTTACGGGTGGTCGGAGACGAGGCGATCGCGCGTATCTTCGCCCAGTCACTCGCCGGGGGGGCGCTACTTAATATTTACCGTCTCTCTCACGACCTTGCCATGAGTATTCATGCTTTGCTACACGGGCATGTTCTCTATCGTGGACAAGAGCTTAAGCTGATCGATATCAAAGCGCTGCTCGGGCGTTGCCGCGATGAGCGGATCAATGGCTGCCTGCGTCTTTATACCGATGAGCGTATCGCGTTGATTTTCTATCGCGACGGTTCTCCGCTGGGTTTTTTCCATGATGGTTCAACCGACATTGAGACCACAGCCGACACCTCCATGTCGGTGGCTCGTTTGCCGGGGGCCAAACTTGATGTCCTCACCATGGAGGGGACCGAAGAAGGGGAACTCAGCGACCTGCTCGAATCCATTGAAGTTAAAGGGATTTGGGAACGAGAGGTTGAGAACCGGGCGGCCCAGAAAAAAAATCGTCAGCATGAAGATAAGCGCAGCCGTCAGGAGCAGGAGAAGGTTTATCGCGAGAAGGTAGTCGCACATCTATCTGAGACAGCAGAGCGCCACATCGGCAAGATCGGGGCTTCTCTGGTGGAGAAGGAACTGGAAAAGGTCGCAGGCCCCGTCGCTCCCCTTACCCCCCCGCTGCTGATGCAATTTTTCGAACAGCTCAACAAGGCTGCACGTCTGGTTGCTGGCCCGGCCAAGGTGACAGAGATGATCGGTGAGATGAAAAAAGGGTTGCGAGGCCTCAAGGGTTCCTAAACACACACTATAGGTGCAAAGGATATTTGTTATGGAATGGTCACTCTTTACGATTATCTTCTGGCTGATTGCCGGTGTTGCGTCGTTTTACTTTAGTCTTGGCAATGCCCGGGTCTGGACGAGCATTGCAGTCGGTTTTTTTCTGATTCTTCTCTGCGAGGTGATTCCGACCGCAATGCCGTATCTGCCAGGGGTGGATATGCCGCAGGTTGAGGCGATGGGGTATATTATCGGGACGATCTCGATCCTTGTGATGAGTCACGGTTTCCAAGAATACTATGTTTTCTCCCGGACTTTGGAGTTTGAGGGAAACAAGCTCGGGGTTTATCTTGCCACACTCGGGGTCATTGCCGCCTCTTTGGTCTTTATTCTGATCAATCCGGTTCCCGATGCGGCAACCCTGCGAGTCATTCGGATTGTTGAAAATACCAACTGGGTCTTCCTTTCGCTGATCAATATTGATCTGATCCGCAAGATTCATTTCAATGTCAAAGACAGCCCGATCAGTAACGGTTTTGTCGCTTTTATGGTGGTCTTTGTCTTTTTCTTCCTCTGGCGTGGTTCCGAACTCTATATCCAGGTTTATGATCTTGCGGCTCATACGGCTGAATTTCCGGTGCGCTACCGGCTCTCGGTGATGGTCAGTGATGTGGCCAATCTTCTCTCGGGCCTTTCCGTTGCGGGGACGTTCTTCTACCTGGCGCGTCTGCTCCGTTGATTTTCACCTCTTAAAAAACAACGGCGGCAGAGTTTTATCCTCTGCCGCCGCTCCTTCTCCTCCGTCCTACAGCCTCCATTCTTTTTAAAGACCCAGCACCTCGGCCAGTGACGGCAGCATCCTGTCGACAGGGCGGCGTTTGGCCTGTGTCACCTTCTCCAGATCAACAAAGCACATTTCGGCACAATTGAGGGCGACCATGCAGCCGGCCTTTCCGTTCAGCAGCCCGTCGATGGCAGCGATGCCGAAGCGTGAGCCGAGCAGACGGTCAAAGGCGCTTGGTGATCCGCCACGCTGATAATGCCCAAGGACCATGATACGGACTTCAAAGCCGATCCTGTCTTTAATTGCCGCCGCAACGTCATGCGCGTTGCCAGCCCCTTCTGCGACGATGATGATCGAATTGTCGCGTCCTTGGTCGAAACGCTGGCGCAGGCTTTGGCAGATGGTCTCAATGTCACCGGGGGCCTCGGGAATCAGAGAAAACTCGGCGCCGCTGGCGATCGCAGCCACCACAGCGAGATAGCCGCTATTACGTCCCATGGTCTCAACCACGAAGGTTCGATCATGCGAGGAGGCAGTTTCCTTGATGGCATCGACCGCGTGAATGATATTGTTGAGGGCGGTATCGACCCCAAGGGCCATATCGGTGAAGGGGATGTCGTTATCGATAGAAGCGGGGATGGCGAGAACCGGAATCCCTTGGTGGTGTAGGGCGCAGGCGCCGCGGATCGACCCTTCGCCACCGATGACGATGATGGCATCAATCCCGAGAGCTCGGGTTCCGTCAACTGCTCGTATGAGCCCCTCAGATGTTAGCATTTCGGGGCAGCGGGCGCTTTGGAGGAAGGTGCCACCCCGCTGCAGGATGCCACTGACCGCATGGGTTGAGAGCGGCTTGGCGAGACGTTCCATCAGGCCACGATACCCTTTGAAAATACCGAGGACCTCTAGACCGTGGACCAGGGCGGCGCGAACGACGGCGCGCAGTGTCGGGTTCATCCCCGAACAGTCGCCGCCACTGGTGAGAACCGCAATCCGTTTCATCCTTGCTCCTTGTCGTTGTCTCCGTCCCCCAGTTAAGCAGCTGCTTGCTGGTTGTCAAATAACGGGGCGAACGCCTGCCCCTTTTCCCTGTTTCAAAGCATCAGATCCCTTTTCACCTTCCGACCAGATATGCTACTCTTGATGCCACGGGAAACCTCTTTTTTCAGGGAGTTATGATCATGATGTTACGTTGTGTGGTGCGTTGCTGGCCGCTTCTTTTGTTGATGTTTTGCAGCAGTAGCGCCAATGCCTTGCAACTGGAAGAGAAGGTTCAGGAGCATACCTTGAAAAACGGTCTGCGCCTGCTTATGGTTGAGCGCCACGACGCCCCGACGGTCGCTGCCTATATCACCCTCGGGGTTGGTTCGGTTGATGAGGGGAATGAGAATCGTGGCGTGGCGCATTTGTTAGAGCATATGCTCTTTAAGGGAACGAAGCAGCTCGGCACCGTCGATTATCGGCGCGAGGCACCTCTGCTCGCCGAGATTGAGGTGACGGCCGAGGCGTTGTCTGCGGCGAAGGTGCAAACACCCCGAAACGAAGAGGAGGTATCGAGACTCGCTGCCAAATTGTCTGAGTTACAGGAGCAGCACCGTCCGTTGGTGGTCAAGGATGAGTTCTCCCGCATCTACGCCGAGAACGGTGGTAGCGGCTACAACGCTTTTACCTCGAAGGATCTCACCACCTACCTTATCGAACTTCCTGCTAACAAACTTGAACTTTGGGCCGCTATCGAATCAGACCGGATGCAGAACGCGGTGCTGCGCGAGTTCTACACTGAGCGCAACGTCGTGATGGAGGAGCGGCGCCGTTCTCGTGAGACCGAACCGCGGGGATTGCTCTATGAGCATCTTCTTGCCACCGCTTTTACCGTCCACCCTTATCGAGCTCCGATCATCGGCTGGATGTCCGATCTCGAACACTTAACCCTCGCAGAGACTCGTAACTTTCTTCACCGCTACTACGCTCCTGTCAATACGGTGATCGCTCTTGTGGGAGACTTCAATCCTGAAGATGCCATCACTTTGGTTGAGCGCTATTTTGGGGCGATCCCCACCGGGGAACCGGTCCCAAAGGTGACCGCTGTCGAACCGCCTCAGCGCGGCGAGCGGCGGGTGAATGTGGTCTATGACTGTGAACCACAGATGCTCATCGCCTACCGCAAAGCGCCGCTTCCCGACCGTGACGATTATCTCTTTGATCTGGCGGCGCAGATTCTCGGTGAGGGACGTTCCTCCCGTCTTTATCGTCGTCTGGTGGAAGAGGAACAGCTCGCGACCTCGGTGGCGACCTATGGCGCTCCCGGCTCCCGTTATCCCAACCTTTTTGTCATCTCGGCAATCCCGCGCAGTCCACACAATGCGGCTGAGGTCGAGACGGTGATCTATGAGGAGCTGGCTCGCCTCGGCAATGAGCTGGTCAGTGATGAAGAGTTGGAACAGGCCCGTAAACAGTTGCGAGTCGGAACTCTGCGGCAGCTGCGCGGCAACGGCGGGTTGGCACGAATGCTTACCTATTATCAGACTGTGGCCGGTGATTGGCGCTATGTCACCCGATATAACGAGGCAATCACTTCTTTGTCAGCAGAAGAACTGCAAGGTCTTGCCCGTCGGGCCTTTGTCCCTGAGAACCGTACTGTAGCGACCATCGGTCGTTCGGGAGAATGAAGACCATGAGGCGATTCTTTTCTCTTTTTCTTGTCCTGCTCCTCGTGATAGCTGCTTGTACTCCCATCACTCCCCGCCCCGATGAGCTGACGTTCCCGCCCCTGGCGTTCTCTTTGCCAACGGTGGAGAAGACGTCACTCGTCAACGGAACCAAACTCTATCTGCGGCAGGATCATGAGCTGCCGCTTATCGATGTGACGGCGATGGTTGGTGTGGGCCGGATGCATGATCCTGCCGCGAAAGCCGGACTCTGTGCACTTTATGCGGCAACTCTGCGTAACGGTGGCGCCGGTTCCCGCGATGGCGCAGCCGTGGATGACCTGCTGGCGCAGATGGCGGGAGAGCTTGGTGTCAGCTGCGATAATGATGCGCTGACCCTTCATCTCTCTATCCCGGCCGAGGAGATTGATCATGGTCTCTCCCTGTTGACGGATCTCTTACGCCATCCCCGTTTTGAAAACGGACGTTTCGAATTGGCGCGTCGCCAGAAACTTGAGGCGATTCGGCGGCAGAATGACCGTCCGACGAGTATCGCCCACCGTCTTCTTGCCGAAGCGATCTATGGTGACCATCCGCTCGGAAGGATGGCGAGTGAAGCGTCGTTACAGCGAATCGACCGTGAAGATCTTCTTGTTCAGCATGATCTGCTCATGAATCCTGAGAACCTTTGGTTGGCGATCTCCGGTGATTTTGATGCAAACCTCTTGAAAAAGAAGCTGACGACCCTTTTTGACGGTTGGAACTCAGGGGGAGGAGGTCTTCCCCCCTTGCCGGCGCGATCCGCAATCTCTTCGCCCCGTCTCCTGCTTGTCGATAAGCCGTTGCCGCAAAGCACCATCCTCTTTGGTGAACTCGGGGTCGACAAGTCTTCTCCAGATCTTGCGGCGATCCGGGTCATGAATTACATTCTCGGGGGCGGGGGGTTCAATTCCCGCTTGATGCGTGAGGTACGTTCCAATCGTGGACTCGCCTATTCGGTTTATTCTTACTTTCGGGTTGGTCGCCGCCTCCCTGGGACCTTTCTGGCCGGTTGTGAGACCCGTAGTGATGCCACCGCGACGGTGATTGAGTTGATTCGTCAGGAGATGGAGAGACTCCGCCGCGAACCGGTTTCAGTGGAAGAACTTCATCTGGCCAAAGAGAGCCTGATCAACTCGTTCGTCTTCGCTTTTACCGGGACACACGCCATTTTGACACAGGCGATGCGGATCGATCTTTTCGGTTATCCTTCTGATTATCTCGAGCGTTTCCGTGAGCAGGTTGCGGCGGTGACGGTTGATGATGTTTTATCGGTGGCACAAAAATATCTGCATCCGGAACGACAGGTTTTGGTGGTGGTCGGTGATACTTCCGTCTTTGTCGATGCGTTGGGGGCTGAAGAGGAGGTAGAATGGGTCGATCCGCAGCGTTCGCTTCTCCTTCCATAAACTTCTTTTCTTCGGCGAAAGACCCTTTGCGGCACCTTGTTCTTGATTGCATTGACGATCGAATATGATCTAATTGAAGCAGGTGGCAAAAGGAGAGGGTTATGACGCTTGAGATTGATCTGTTGATGTTGATCGCAATTCTGGTCGCCGTCGTTCTTGTGGCGGCCTTGGTGCCGATGTTGTTGCAGATCAAGCGGACCGCGGCGCGGCTTGAGGGGGTGCTCGGTGAACTGGAAAAAGAGCTCCCGGAGACCCTAAAGGCGTTGCGCCAGAGCGCTACGACTCTCAACCGTACCGCCGAACATGCCGAAGAGGGGATGGCCGATGCCCGTCGCCTTATGGGAACGTTGGCGACAACCGGAGACTCTCTACGCCAACTGCAGCAGATGATCCCTTGGGATCTCTCCCGCAGTGTCAGCCAACTCGCCGGAATGTGGGTCGGATTACGGGCCGCCGGACGGGTGATCGCTCAACAACTGAGCAAGGAAGAGAAAGGAGAAGACCATGGCAAATGACGAGCGAGGATTGGGGATGGCAAGCCTGCTGCTGGCATTTATCTCGGGGGCCGTGGTCGGAGGGAGTCTCGCTATGTTGACGGCCCCACGTTCCGGTGCGGAGACCCGTAAAAAGGTACGGGCGTTTGCCGACAACATGGAGGAGAGAGCAAAAGAGACTGTCGATGAGACCGAGGAGAAGATGCGGGCTCTGATGCAGGAAGGCAAAGAGCGCCTCAAAGAGCAGGGGGACTTGCTCAAATCGGCCTATGATGCGGGGCGCGAGGCGATGCTCGCCGAGCGCGAGAAACAGGGCCCCAACGGCGCCGCCAATTGAACTTAACCTTTCATTTGCCCACCTGAGAGGGTGGGCATTTTCATGTCCGCAATGCGGTTGGAGTGGTGACGATGACGTGGCAGCAGCGACTGGAGAAGGCGAGAGGCTTTGTCGGGCGGGATCTGTGGGAGATTGAAGGGCATCATCTTGGGTCTCTGCAACGACTCTGGCTGCGGCTGGCGCGTCTTGTGGTCCTTGTGGTTCGAGATTTTATCCGGGATCGCTGTATGCTGCGGGCCTCGGCCTTGACCTATACCACGCTCCTCTCCATCGTCCCACTTTTTGCCTTGATGTTCGCCTTGCTTAAAGGTCTCGGGGTGCAGAACAAGGTTGAACCGTTTCTTCTAGAGCGGATTGCTGTCGGCTCAGAAGAGATTGTCGGGCGTATCCTCACCTACATCGATCGTACCAACGTCGGCAGCCTCGGGGTGGCCGGACTCTTCTTTCTCGTCATGACCGTGTTGACCCTTCTCTCCAACATCGAGGAGAGTTTCAATCACGTCTGGGGGGTCAAGGAGACCCGTCCTCTTTTCCGGCGTTTTGCCGATTACTTCTCCCTTGTGACCATCGGTCCTCTCTTTATGTTGGTGGCGATCTCCATGACCACCAGCTTGCAGAGCCAGACGCTGATTCAGGCGCTGATGGGGTATGCGGTGATCGGTAAGGCGATTCTCCTCTTTCTCAAGGTCACCCCTTATCTGGTGATGTGGGCCGCCTTTACCGTCCTTTATCTCTTCATGCCAAATATCAAGGTACAGTTTCAGGCGGCACTGGTGGGTGGCATCCTCGGAGGGACCCTCTGGCAGATTGCGCAGTGGGGCTACATTCACTTTCAGGTCGGGGTCGCCAAGTACAATGCAATCTACGGTACCATGGCAGCGCTGCCGATTTTTCTGGTCTGGATCTATGTCTCATGGCTGATTGTGCTGGTGGGACTTGAGCTCTCTTACGCTTGGCAAAATCTGCGGATGGTGCAGCAGGAGATGCAAGGGGAGGATTTTAGCGAGGCGAGTCGTGAAGTGGCGGCTCTGGCAATCATGGTGACGGTGGCGCAACGTTTCTACCGCGGCGAAGAGCCGCTTGGGTTGGAAGAGATCGCGACCCTTCTTGATTTGCCGCCGCGACTGGTACGTGGCATGCTGGAGCGTCTGGTGCGGCTGCAGTTGCTCTGTGAAGTAAGTCGGGGAGGGCAGCGGGAGAGTGGTTATCACCCGGGGCGGGCGTTGGAATCGATCGACGTGGCGGGGGCTTTGAAGATGTTACGGGATGATGGCCCCGGCTATGACAGCGCCAAGGTCGGCGCGGCCGGCGTGAT
>PKUF01000136.1 GCA_002869635.1 Desulfuromonas sp.
CTCATCCATCGCGGGCAAATAGAGGCCCCAAAAAAAACCTGCGACCACCAACACGACAACAGCAAGCAAAATCAAGCCTCGCTGCCATGCAGGAAGCTTTAAAATTTTTTCAACGTTCGGATTCATCAGACCCCTACTTAATGAATTTTACATATCCGTTGGTGGCGTCTCGGTAAGGCAGCCGACATCAAACTTCTGCAGTTTCAACGCTCCCCGATCCTGTTGCTCAATGACCAGAAGCTCAACATCTCGGTAGTAAGGGGAAGACTCTAAATTCTGCAAAAATTCTGCGACGGAGGGCTCATCGTGCGCCATACCACTGATTGCAACCCTGCCCCCTCCCTCGGAGAAACTGACAATCCAAGCCTTTTCCGGCAAAGCCTGGCTCAACTCATCCAGCAGATGAACTGGTCCAGCCTTTCCCATCTTCAACTGGTCCAGCACATCCAGTTTACTGCGAAGTTCTTTTTGCAACTTTTTAAACTGATCGACTTCGCCAATGGTTCGGCGAAGCTGGTTAATCTCTGCTTCTTTTGCCGAGATTTCGTCATTGACGGCCGAAATTTTCCCCTGAAGAGACGCATAGGCTCCCGAGCAAACGACAATAACGACCCCGACCACCACAGCCAAAAGGACCAACTGCTCAATCAACTTTTCTTTCTTTTGAGCCGCCTTGACGGGGAGCAGATTAATCCGGATCATTTGTCACCCACCCTTCTCATAGCAAGGCCTATCGCGACTGAAAAAAGTGGGCCCACTCCTTTGAGTTCCTCGGGATCAAACGACTTTGAATCAACGGCGATCCCTTGGAAAGGGTCAAGCTTTTCTACGGGAAGTTCCAAACGAGCAGAGAGGGCCTCACAAAGCCCCACCATAAGGGAGACTCCACCTGTCACATAAACCTGCTGCACCCGCTCATCAGCCGATGTTGCTGCAAAGAAATCAAGCGACCGCTGTACTTCTTGGCAAAGGCTCTCCAAAGAGTCTTGCAGAATCTCTTGAACAAGATCGGGATCACTTCCTGATTCTGACGAGATAGCGATCTGCTCAGCCTCTTCTCGATCAAGCCCCGCGCGCTTTTGCAACTCCTCAACAACCAAATTCCCGCCGATTTGAATGTCGCGCGTAAAAACAGCCGAACCGTTGCGCACAATGTTGACATTGATTGCACTTGCACCAAGGTTAATGAGAGCGACGAGTGTCTCCTCCGAGGCTCCATAACTGACCTCAAAAGCATTTTCTACCGCAAAACAGTCTATATCCATGACAACGGGATTCAAACCACACTCACTCAGTACAGCAACCTGATCACTTACATGATCCTTTTTTGCCGCAACCAAAATGACATTCATCTGCGAAGGATCTTTTTCATCCGTTCCAACAATCTGAAAGTCCAGATTAACTTCAGAAATTTCAAATGGTATATACTGCTCTGCTTCAAACTGGATTGACGTCTCCAACTCCTCTTCCGTCATGGTCGGAACCTGGATTTTACGAATAATCACAGAATGGCCAGAAACGGATGTGGCGACCCCCTTCGCCTTGACTTTCTGTTCCTCCAACAATGTCCGAATCGCGTCGACAACCGCCGTTGAATCCATAATTGCGTTATCAACGATGGCCTCTGACGGAAGACGTTCCATCCCCATATTTTGGAGTTGATATCCGCCCTTATGCTCACGCAACCGAATGAGCTTTACCGCATACGACCCGATATCGATTCCGACAATATCTTTCTTCTTTTTGAATAGCATCAGTACGTGTCCCGAAAAGTGAATATACCAGAGGGCGAGCAGCAAATTCTACGCCACCTCCTAAAAGTTATTCACAAAACACCTTATCCTTCTCTTCCAGTCGGTAGCCAAGCGCGAGAATAATCTTTCGCTTCGTCGTCAAACGACAATTCTCGCCCCTCTCAATTCGATCAACCGTCAACGGCGAAATGCCAGCTTTACGCGCCAGCTCAGCCTTGCTCATCAACAAGGACTCTCGGATTTTTCTAACCTTATTTTGCACTATGTTAACCCTAATTTTATTGAATTAGGCCTAATTATATGGAAGTTATAGGTTGTGTCAAGACGATTTTCACCTAAGAGGCGGCCCTTTCACCCCAAGAAACGCCAGTACGTTGCAACGACAAGATCTGCATACAACAACCATACAAGCGCCGCTGACGCCAAGAAAGGACCAAAGGGAAGCGCAAAGCCTCCCCTTCCCCCCTTAATTAACATTAGCGGGATTCCGACAAGGCTCCCCAAAAGAGAACTCATAAAAACAACGGGCAAAACAGCTTTCCACCCCAGAAAAGCCCCGATCATAGCCAAGAACTTGATATCGCCGCCCCCCATACCTTCGCGCCCTGTAAGGAGTTCGTATCCCCACGCAACCAGCAGAAGACTACCTCCTCCAACGACAATCCCAACCAGAGAGCCAAGCCACGAAACCCAAGGGACAAAAAAACTCAAACAAAAACCGACAAGAATTCCCGGCAGACTGATCACATCAGGAATGATCTGGTGGTCCAAGTCAATGAACATTATTGTCACCAGCGATGCGGCAAATAGCCAGTACGCAAGGGTCGCAACAGAAACCCCATATTGATCAAGAACAAGAGCAAATAAAACTCCCGTCAAAGCCTCAATCGCAGGATAACGCCAAGAGATGGGGACATGACACGAACCACACTTTCCGCGCAGAAGTAAAAAACTCAGGATCGGGATGTTTTGGTACCAACGAATCGCCTGACCACAACGAGGACAGCGTGAAGCAGGAGAGACAATTGACTCCCCAGCAGGGATGCGATAGATACAAACATTTAAAAAGGAACCGATCACGGCCCCAAGAACAAAGGCAAACAGCAAGGCCTTGACGTAGAGAGACATTACGTCACCTTTCCCTGTGACGACAGAAGCGTTGTCGCGGCATCATAAACCTCATCAACCGTGATTTCTGAAATACAGCGCCCTTTATCGCGGCATTTTGGTGTATACCCAAAACGTGTACAGGGTGAGCAGGGGAGACGATGATCCAAAACAATGTGCCTATCTCCGCGTGGCGCCCATTTCTCGGCAATGCCAGGTCCAAACAGCGAAACCGTCGAGACCCCACACCCCACACCAACATGAAGAATACCCGAGTCCCCCGCTACCAGCAAAACACTCCCAGCAACAACGGCTGCACTTTCAGAGAGCGAACAAAACCCAGACAAATTCACGCACCCAGAAGTGGAAGCGATCTTTGCTCCCAGCGCAACGTCATCCCCCCCCCCACAACAACGACCTTCCACCCCTTCTCACTTAAACGAGAAGCCAGTGAGGCAAAATTCTCCCATCCCCAACGACGCTCAGAAATACTAGCCCCTGGAAAAAGAACAATGTAAGGTTTACCATTTAGAAAACTCAGCATTTCAGACGCACACCGCCTTGAGTCCTCAGGAAGAGCGAGAAAGGGCGGTGAAAAGGTTTGCGGAGAAACAATTCCAAGGGGCGACAAAAGATGGAAGAAACTACCGGCCTCATAGTCATGATGCGAATACGGAACAGGAAAAGAAAAGGCCCGTCTCCTCTTCCCCGTATCAAAACCGATGGTTACTCCTGAGGCCGCAAACCGAGAAACAATAGCAGATAATGCATGCCACTGTTCTGAATCAATGACAATGTCATATCGACGACATAGCACCCCCCATAGATCAGTAGGCCGGTCATAACGATAAACATTATCAATAACACGAGTTAAAGAAAATGCCCCTGCATTACGCTTTTCTGCGAGGACATCGATCCTTGCCTCAGGGAAATAATCCCGCAAAGAACTGAGAGCCGGCACCAACAAGACGGCATCCCCAATCCCACCTGGACGAAGTACCAAAATGCGACGCGCCCCTACGGAAGTCAACCGACGCCCCCGAGGAGACAAGACGAGCAATGCACCGCCACAAAATCGGTCAAAAAGCTTAAGCAACCGACTTAGCTTCGCACCCACTAAAACCCGTCCTTAAATTTTTGATAAAATAAACTTGTAATAGGAAGAAGTTCGGCCATGATCTCAGAATCGCTCAAACGAACAAAAGGAACATTATCTTTTCTCTTACCGATAAACCTTGGAAGCAACACAATCGCGTCAAACTTACCCCGCACGTATGAAAAAAACCTTTTATTCAAGATTGCATAATAAATAAATGCACAGATTTCGTAAAAAAGCCTCTGAGGAATCTGCCTAAGTATCAATCGCAAAGGAAAGTTTTTCACAAGAGAAAGAAACGTATTACGTGAAAAAAAGTAAACAGACGTACTACTCATTCGCCCAATAGTTGAATTAACCGCATGGTATACTTTTGCGTCTGGCACATAAAGACACTTCCATCCTCGCAACCAAGCCCTTATATTGAGATCAGTATCTTCATAGTTTAAAAAAAAGTCATCATCAAAAAAGCCGACATCCTCGATCATTTTTTTCTTATAGAGCGCTGAAGCAGCGCATATCCCGTGCAACTCCAACTGCGAGTCGTATAAGCCACCATCTTGGCCCTCCCCCACCTTCGTGCCGGTGAACGCGGTTGTAAATCGATCACCAACACTGTCAATGGTGGTGCCCCCTTTAACAAAAATTCGCGAGCTGCAAAAACCGACTTCTTCACCGGTTTCAATAGCCTCCAGCATGTGGCAAAGCCAATCCGAGTGAAGCTCCGCGTCATTATTGAGAAGTGCTATGTATTTCCCACGGCAATGATCTAAGCCCGCGTTATTCCCACCAGCAAACCCCCTATTTTCATAAAGTTCGACAACATTCACTTCGGGGAAATTTGCATGTAGAAACCTGACAGAATCGTCTGACGAACCGTTATCGACAACAATAACTTCAAAAGACTGGCAAGACTGAGCCCTCAAGGACTCTAAACATGATGGCAGCAAATCCCTACCATTCCAATTGACGATTATAAAACTCACACAAATAACAGGATTCAACGTTTAGAACTCCGTACAGGCGTACAGTAGAAGGTGTTCACCTATTGCGAGATGCAAAAGACTCGAATTTCCCCATCTTTCCAATCCTATAATCCCAATAACCCAAGATTATCATTTTAAATTTCGCAAATTTATTTTTTTCGAAAAAACCAATTGTAAAAAACTCTGCCCAAAAACGACATAAATCAACAAGACAAAATTTACGAAATTCTTTATACTCCCTCGTCACCCAAAAACGGTTCCGAGTTATATAATAGCGTCTCAATGAGGAGTGGTTAGAAACCTTAAGGGATACAAAACAAAATCTTATTTCCCTTAAGTTTGTTCCTATATTATGACGCAGTATCGCAAAATTAGACTGCACAACCCTATAACCTTTCCTCTTCAACCTAAGACAGTATTCATGATCAACAAAATCGATAAAAAGATCTTCTTTAAAAGTTCCTATGTCTTTGTAAAGAGACAAACGAAGAAGGTTACCAGACGTCCATACAGACTCGACTTCCTCATACTTAGGGAGTGAAGAATCGGGAGCGTTCACAATGGAGGTCAAGTGAAAAGGTGAGACGATTGCGAGGGAGTCATCCTCCAGAGCAATATAACCCTCTTTCAACGTCGCAACCATCACAGAAGAGGCGCAACTATCTTGGTCCATAGTCAAAAGCAGGTCACAACCTCGAAGTATAGCCTCTTGCGCTCCAATATTTAAGGCATTCGCAATTCCCAGATTGGCTCCATTAACGATAGGAACAACTCTTTCATCTGAAGAGAATTTTTCTATAATAGAAGAACCTGGATTATCAGTATTGTCTACCAATATAACTATATCGACCTGATTAATATAAGAATTGATATTGTCATAGACGCTTTCATCAGGAAAATAAAGAACGACAACAGCAGCGACTATATAATCGTATATATCTTTTTTGTCCATTTTCACCTAAACTATTTTCAAAATCTACCCGGAACTCTAAAAAAACCAAACTTAATAAGCCATCTGTTAATAAATCGGCAAAAACGGATTGAAAAAGAATTGTCAACGTGGACGCTTTTCAATTTAAAAATATTATTATCACCACGTGGATCACTCGGACCGAGGTTATGTATCTTCAATGACTTTTTCCATGACAAAAAAACCAGACTCAGTTGATCCCGCTTAACATAGTTGGAATATTCATCCCACCAAAGATCCATAAGGTTTTTCAATTTCTGGTCACTATTATCCCTAATAATAACATTATTCTCATACAAACCATCACTGAAAGGAAACCCTTCTCGACTATAGCGCCTCATTTGCCTACTGATCCGCCACAGCCAGTCATGCCCAAGCAGCGAACATTCAACCGCTTCCTGGTAGACACAACTTCTGTACGAATGTTGATAAAGAGCTAAAACTGAAACCTTCATTGCCTCAAAAACCAAGTCAGAGACATTCGCCATAATCCTAATATTTCCGTCAACATAAAGACTAAATTCATAATCTGGAAACAAGATGTGTGGGTGCATTTTTACATATCTATTATTCAAAGACGGACTTCCAAAATCTCGAGGAAGAGGCAAATACGCCCACACACTCTCCTGCTTTGGCGGTCGATCTGAAACACAGTAATAATCGACCCCTTCTTCAATCTCAACTGGCTCCAAAAGTTCATCATAAGAACCTGTTATGCAAGTATAAACGACTATTTTTTTTGTCATTTCCACCGATTCAACCATGACAAGAATGACAATATTGTCCAGATAATCAAAGAATAGTCTCCACGGCCTAAACAATGTGACTCATAGATTTTTCTACACTTATCCATATCCAGAAAATGGTCATACTTATCACTCTGCAGTAAGTCCTTCGACCAGCCAGACAGTCCTCCACGAAGCCAATCTGCCAAAGGCACGCTAAAACCACACTTGGGGCGATCAACGATCGATCTGGGCACATAACGATAGAGAACTTCGCGAAGAATTTTTTTTTGGGTTATACCATCAAACAAGTAGGTCCCGGGCAAAGACGATGAAAAATCCAATAATCTATGGTCCAGATATGGAGACCTAGACTCTAAACCAACAGACATTGTTGCCCTGTCTACCTTTAGAAGTATATCATCTGGAAGGTATGAAAATTTATCCAACAGCATTGCCATCTTAATATAGTTTTTCTCCATAGCCAAAGGAAGGTCTCGCTCAAAAACGGTTAAGGGCTCTGAGGCATCCCTTACGATGGCACGAGGATCACGACAAAGGCTCGCCAAGTGTCCCGCAATTTCAATATTTGTCGAGGACATCAACATAGCGGACCTTAAACTCCACTTAAAATACCCTACAGCCTTAACTTGTGAAGAAAAAAAACTACAGATATACTTAAAGAGAACAGACCTTTGCACTAGCTCTCGACTAAATTTATGCAAAGGATTGTTCGCATAGGTATCACCATAGACATAGCGTGGGTAACCACAAAAAATTTCGTCCGCGCCATCTCCCGACAATGAGACCTTAACCTTTTTCCGTGCGAGCCTAGCGACAAGGCATGTTGGCACCTGAGATGAATCGGCAAAAGGCTCATCGTACACTTCTGGAAGCAACGGGATCGTACCTAGAGCATCACGTTCAGATACAATCATCTCACGATGATCTGTCCCGAGATGCCCCGCGACCTCTCGAGCATAAGAGGCCTCATCAAAACGAGAATCTTCGAAACCGACTGAAAATGTTTTCACAGGAGCCATTGACTGCTTTTGCATCAAAGCAACAACGGTACTTGAATCAACCCCCCCCGAAAGAAATGCTCCCAGTGGCACATCGGAGACCATTTGCTCCTTAACTGCTCGAGAAAGTAAATTATCAAGATCATCAGTGGCTTCATCAAAAGAACCACTGTAAGGATCAGAAAGACCTCTCATTTCTACATCAGCAGCTGACCAGTAAGAAGCAATTTCTTGCTTGCAATTTTCCGGATTAAGCGGGATATATTCGCCATTTGCTAAGCGAAGAGAAAGAACGCTACCAGGCTGTAGTTTATAAGTATTTTTATAAATACAGTACGGTGAAGGTATATAACCAAACCTAAAAAGCAAAGAAAGGCTATTTCTATCAATTTCTTTTTCAAAACTAGGATGACCTACAAGGGCCTTAATCTCAGAACCAAAAACAAAACACCCTTTATGCCAGCCATAATAAAGTGGTTTTTCTCCAAAGCGGTCACGGGCCAACTTAAGGGTGTTATTTTTGCGGTCCCACAACGCAAGGGCAAACATTCCAACACATTTGCCCAAAGAAACCTCTAGACCAAAATCCTCTATAAGGGAAAGAAGGGTTTCCGTGTCAGAATGGCCTATAAAATTTCGATTTCGGTGTAACTGTTCTGCCCTCAAGTCGTGATGATTATATATTTCACCATTGTAGACCATGACGTAGCGGCCAGAAGAAGAAAACATAGGTTGATGACCGCGTGAAGACAAATCGACAATAGACAACCTCTGGTGACCAAGCGAAATGTAATTTTCTATCCATACACCACTATCGTCTGGCCCCCGATGGTATATGGTGTTAAGCATATTAGTTGTGATATTTTTAAATAAATCTCGATCTTCACCATTATCAATAAATCCTACAATACCACACATATAAAAATTATAATGATCTATAAAAAATCATTTATCTCCAGTTATTCACTAAGAATCAGAAACGATATACTTTTTTAGCTAATTTCACTCTATCTTTCTTATAGAGATCAAACAAAGTAAACCTTCTATCCACATCTGTCTTCTTCAAAAATACACCAAATTGATTCCCATACACAGGTGTAATCCTAACCACTTCAAGCTCGACAAGACCCAACAAAAACAATTCCACCATCAAAAGTCTAAATGAGTCTGGAGTAAAAGCCCATGCATGCACATCTTTATAGTTTGATTCAGGAGATTCTGCCTCAATGAGAGAGCCATAAGCAAAACCCATATCATACGTAAAAAAAACATCCCTCAAATCAGATTCAAAGATTTTACGTCCTGGATTAATATTTATACTTTGAGATAGGGCTTCATAAACCTGCTTTCCCTGATGGACCGTTTTTTTGATTTGATGACGAGAAACAACATCTGATGTAACCGTAGGGAACCTGAAACGATCAAAACAGGATCCCATATCAGGCACAATCAAAACAGCATTACCACTATCCTTAAGTGAATTTTCTATAGACGTGAAGAAACAGACAAGGTCTAACTGATGTTCAATAACATGAGAACTATATATAAAATCAAAAAGCAAACCATCTGGTATAATTTCGCTAAATGACTTTGACTTTAAGATAAAGTCTACTTCTTGTATATTACCAACCATACCTGATACGCTACCATCTTTACCATATTTATTCTTAAGCGATTCCTTGCTACAGTGATCCATATGGTAAACATTTTTGTACTCACTCTTTAAAAATCTTGGATTATACCCACCACCAATCTCTAAAATAATGGATTCCTTTTTCAAATTAGACAAAAAAAAGTCCACACAAATCCATCTAAAAACAAGATAGTGTGCACGAAAGGATATATCCAAAATGTATTTCAAAAAAAAACGTATCATAAATATATAATCTTCACAGAGATGATAAAATTCATAAAAATTTCAAACTTTAAAAACCCTCCATCCCTCCCACAAAACAAAGATCTGGGCGGCAGCAAGAGCACCAAAAAATGCCCATGGTCCGAAAATATTAACCCCAGGAATACCTAATCCCAAAGACAAAAAAAGGACTTTCATTGTTAATCGATATACCTCCTTATCCTGACCACTAACAATATAATAACCCGTTATTACAGGACCAGCTATACCAAGAAAAACCAACAAGACTCCCCACCAAAGAAGGTGACCATAAATGTCAGAACCTTCGCCAAGAACAAAACCAACAACCTCACCCTTAAAAAGAGTAACGAATATTAAAAAAAGACTTGCGCTAACAAAATATAAACCAATTACAAATTTCAGCAGACGTGAATAAGACACCTTATCACAGGAATAAAGCCGAGTGAGTCGTGGATAGGCAGCAGCATGAGTTAATTGGCAAAGCCCTGTCACCCCTCTAACGATTCTCTCTATAGCACTATAAGCTCCAGCAGCACTTGAACTGACAAAACTACCAACAATGACAGGACCTGAAAAAGCATACAGAGAAGCAATAAATTGTGAAAAAAATACAGACCGGCCTTCACGCAAATATTTAAATATTTTACTCCAATCAATTTTCAGCTTTTCCGATTTTTGGATATAGATTGCCGCAGCAAAAGTACCAAAACCCGACAGAACTGAGCCTAAGGTCAAAGAAAAAAGAGCCAGCAAATCATCATCAGGACTTAAGACAAAACCAAAACCGACAAAAAAAGAAAATGCTATAGAAACAATCGATACAAACGTAATTACTGAGAATCTATTAACATACTGAAGATACCAACTTGAATCAAATACAGTTCCAGCAGGCAAAAACAAATATAAGATCATTTTTTTAAGTTCTATTTTTTGAGACAAAAAATAAACCAGAAGTGCAAAAATGAGTGATACTATCGAAAAAAGCAATAACCTTGAAAAAATAACACAAAAAAACACTTCTTTTTTTT
Source organism: Desulfuromonas sp. (assembly GCA_002869635.1). GTDB lineage: Bacteria > Desulfobacterota > Desulfuromonadia > Desulfuromonadales > BM515 > BM515. The sequence continues at coordinate 10,565 of PKUF01000136.1, forward strand.
TAATTTCACTATCTACTTCTGCTAAAAACCTTGGACCACTTAGATCAAAAGAGTATTGAACTATTATTGAAGCATAGGCTGAAAAAGACAATCCTATTGCAATTTCTCCATACAAATCTAACCCTATCGTTCTTATAAAATGGGGGATTAGAAGTATAGGTACCAGTCCAGTTACTGCAAAATGAATAATCAACAGGGAATTGTTGATTAACAATGATTTTATCAAGCCATCACCTCTGTTCAAATCAACAAGTCTTCCCTAAAAATTATATTATCTGAATCAAGTACAGAAGCTAGAACCGTCGGAATCAGGACATTCCATAGATGCTGAATCCAACCATAAGAACCCAAATGAGTCCAATTGCAAACAGAACGGGGTCTTTCAGCAAAGCCGATGTTGGATCACCATTTTCCCCTCGCTTAACGATTAGAATATAGCGGAAGAGACCAAAACAGCAGAGAGGGACAGTATAGAGAAGCTTTCCCTTGGTAATGACATAGAGCATATACGTCACCAAAACTGAGGCACCGGAGATCACCATCAACGTTTCAAGAACACCTTGAGGATAATGTCCCAAAGACTGACGATGGGATCCAGCAACCTCTCCGAGGAGATTTTTTTCAGAATGACGTTTCCCAAAACTCAGGAAAAGTGAGAGTAGAAAAACAGAGAGAAAAAGCCAGTCAGATATTTCTACATCAAAAACTTGCCCCCCCCCTAAAAGCCTAAACAAAAAACCTGAAGAAATACAAAAAACATCGACTAAAGGATATTCTTTGAGTTTCAGGGAGTAGGATATAGAAACGATCAGGTAAAGCGTGAGATAAAGAAGAAAGAGGTGCGAAACGCCCCATGTGAAAGCAAAACCCGCAAAAAGGCACCCTCCCCCCAGAATAATTGCCTGGAAACGAGAAACACGCCCAGACGCAATAGGCCTTTTTTGCTTCTTCGGATGGAGCACATCGTTCTCAACATCACGGATATCATTTACAATGTACGTCGCACTAGAAACAAGACAAAACGCCAAGAAGGGTCCCCCCCCCTTTTGCCATGATCCGGCACTTAAAAGCCCCCCCCCTAAGAAAGCCGGAAAGAAGATCATTAGGTTTTTCAGCCACTGCGCCGGACGCATCAGCTGAATATATGGGTAGATGTTCATTCTCTTCTCATCTTTTCAGCTAGTTTCTTAGCCGCCTGGCGATAGTAGGCATCCTGCGGTGCCCTCTCATACGCCTCAGAAAAAAACCTCGCGGCCTCCTTTTTATCTCCTGCAGAGATCAGCAATTGTCCGGTCCGATAGAGACTAATCGGGTCTTTTGTTGCCGAAAAAAGCCTCTCATAACTCTGTATCAGCTGCTCCCGCACGAATTCGACCTCTTCTGGATCTTTTGCCTCAAGGAGACGCTTTTCATCGATTCGTGCCAACATTCGCAGAACATCCTCGCGACCAGAAATCTTTTTTCCCACAACATCAAGTAGGAGATTACGAGCAGTTACGAATTCTCCACGCTCAACCAAAACCCTCGCTTTATTGACATACAACAATCCACTGATCCAAGTCCCGTGAGTTGCAATGCCACTATCGAGAATTTTTTCAGCCTCTCTCAATTTCCCATTTGCGATCAGAGCAATCCCTAACTCATTTTTTAGCGATGTAAAGGTGGGTGATTTTGCAAGAGTATCTTCATAAAGCGACAGATTCGACTGCCAAATGATGTTTCGTTGAACCGTAACGACCGTTGCAGGAAGGAGTAAAAGGGCGATGGCTCCGAGCAGCCATACTCCTGCCCGACTTTTCTTCGCATTCTTTTCTGTCAACCACCCAGCAACCCCCATTGAGAGGAAAAAACTCGGGAAATAAAGGTAGCGTTCAGCAACGGGCGTCCAAGCCACGCTCGTCAATGCGATCAGAACCGCCGGAGAGATCAGCACTAAAGAGACAACTGTAAACTGGGTAGGAAGATTCTTGCTCCTCACCCATAAAGTAACGAGCAAGAGCATCAGAGCGCCAAGAATTACATAACCGTCGTTTATTTCGACGATGGCAAAGTTAAGTGGCACCGGAACTAACAACTTTTTTACATAAAAACCAAATACCTTTAGAGAGACCCTTATAATATCAAAAGGACCGTAATTGAATTTATCAAGAATGTAGAGTAGACCCTTGTCGCCGCTCAGACCAAACGACAAGAGCCTTTTAATTAGATAGGAAAGTCCCCCGATAATAACCGGGGATGCAAAAACAAAAGCCGCTTGAATACGCCAAATTCGAGGATGTGTATTCTCTGAACGGCTAGGCCAGCCCCAAAAAAAATAAAGCGCCACCAAAAGATAAAAAGCACTTATCTCCTTTGATGCGACCGCCAGAAGAAAAAAAATCGACGCCAAAAAAACCAAACCACGATGATGACGGTTCCATGCATAGAGCTGCAAATGCAAACTAAGAAGAAGCCAAAAAGAGGCGAGAAGATCTGTCCTTCCAGAAATCCAGTTCACAGACTCTGTATTGATCGGATGAAGTGCAAAGAGGGCAGAGCCCAAAAGGGGAGCATAGATGGCTACTGACGCCGGGAAGAACCGCTTGATGAGAAAAAAGACAAGAAGTGAATTGCAGGCATGAAGAAGAATATTTTCTAGATGCATAAAACTCGGCTCAAGGTTCCACATGACTTTGTCAAACCAGAAGCTAAGCATCAAGAGAGGACGATAATAAAAACTGTTATGAGGAACAAAGAGACTAAAAAAATCGATGTTTTGCATCGATTCCAACTGAAGAAGCATGCGCTGATCATCAACGGAATTGACACCCGCAAAAATTGACGGATAGTAAACTCCTAAAACAAGGAAAAGAAGGGCTAAAGCAGTATATCCCAACCTAATTCTCATACCGTGCCCTTTCAACGGTCTCGAGAAAAAAGGTCTCTAGATCGCGACGTTGCGGTTCAACCCTATCAACCTCAATGCCTTGAGAAAGCAACGTCTCCATTTCCCGAGGAAAATCTTCTCGCGCAGCGGGTAATTCGCACATGGTACCATCTTTACGATAATAAATTCGATACCCTGAAAGGCCCTCCTGCAGCAGTTCTTCTACGGGCTCTACGCATTGCAGACGCCCTCCAACAATAATCCCAACACGGTCACAAACCTGTTCCACATCAGCGGTTATATGTGTGCTGAAAAAAATAGTTTTACCTTTTTGCCGCAGTTCACTGATCAGATCCTTAACGAGTGCACGCCCCAAAGGGTCGAGACCACTCATCGGTTCATCAAGAATCAGCAGGTCAGGGTCCGCAAGTAGAGCCTGAGCCAACCCCAAACGCTGCACCATCCCCTTACTGAATCCGCGAATAGGTCTCTTCATCGTCGTATCAAGTTCCAAACGACTAAGAACAGACGTAATTTTCCCCTGCAATTCTCCTTGGGGAAGAGAAAAAACCTTACCAACAAACCGCAAATAGTCTGAAGCAGTCAAAGTGTCAGGAAAGGACGGGTTCTCAGGGAGGTACCCTAGGTTCTGCCGTGAAGATGGATGAGACACCGGCTGGCCCCAAAGAAAAGCCTCACCCGAGGAGGCGCGAATCTGTCCCGTCAAAACCTTGATAGTCGTACTCTTTCCCGCACCATTCGGCCCAAGAAAGCCGAAGACCTCTCCCTTGGAAAGGCTAAAAGTCACCTCTTTTAGAGCCTCTACACGCTGCATTTTCTTGCCACGAAAAACCTTTTTCAAGCCAGTCGCTTCAATTGCATTCATAGCTTTTCATTCCAGACCTGTCTATCTCAGTTGTTCGGGGAAATATTATTGGCCGTCTTGGACAGCATCAGCACCACGAGTGAAAGAGAAATTACTAGTTGAACGAACTTTCCCATGAGAGTCCAGATAAAACTCGCCGCCATAGGGATCATCGGGCAAATGAGAAATCATTCCTTCTTCAACCAAACGGTCAATCTTTTCAGGCTGATGACCAAATTTTTCAACAAAACGCTCTAAAGAACGCTGCAAAGCCTGCGCCGCCTCAAGTGACTCACGCCGCAGACGATAGAGACTCTTCATCCCCTGATCCTTCGTGTTCTCTTCACGCTGTTTCAAGAAGGCGATGCCCATCTGGTCATGATTAGCCTCATAAAAATAGCGGGCCGTCAAATTGGTCAGAAGGTCACTCCCTGAAATCTCAGCAGCCCTTCGCGTATAAATTGCCGCCATTTCGTAGTCTTTGAGAAAGTAGGCGGCATTAAATCCAACAAAAAAAGGAAGAAGCATGTCCCAATCGCGATACTCCATCCCGTAAATTAGCATTTTATTAACATCTTCAGCGTGACCGACCTCCCAGGTAAAAGCAGCCTGGGCAAAGTAGTAGGCATCCTGATTATAAGGATCAAGCATCACTGCCGTCTTAAGTGTCTTGAACATCCCATAATATTCAGGTGGAATATCGACCCGGTTCATCGATTTTTCAACCAAACTACCAAAGTAAAAAAGAACTTTGATCACCAGAGATTCTGCCAGTAACAATTTTTGGTCGCCAACTACAAGCTTTATCGCTTCTGAAGAAGGCGTGTAGCCAAGCTTCAGTGCGACAGGACGATCAAGGAGATATCGGCTGGCAGGGACTGTGATCACCCCATAAAACACAATCAAGCAGACGAGAAGAAAAAGTCTTTTCATCATACAAGATCCCGTCGCGAAAGGAAAAATTCCGCCCCCCAAAGGACCAAAGAGGTGTACACAAACCCATAGATAAAGGGATAGATAAGGGCCGGTATGTCAAGAGGCAGAGAATAAACGGCCTGAGTTTTTAAATCAAACAGTGTAAGATTGGGCAGTATCCAGTAAAAAATTTCTGCCAGCCAGCGTACGCCTGCCGATATTTGACTGGAAAAATCGCTGTTGAGATATTCATAGACCTCTTGTGAAGCACTTCCAGCACTGTAGATTGCAAGCGTACCAAACAAGGGCAGAAATAAAGAGGTTGAAAATGTTGAAAAAAGAAAGGCGACAGCCGCTAAAAGCCAGGCTTTCAAAAGATCGCCTCCAAGCGCGGCCAGCAAATTCATCCAGATGACCGGACGGTCAGCTTCGTAAAACGTGGCACTGACGCTTACGGCAATGACCGCAAGCAGTGCATAACAGAGAGAAAAAAGAAGGAGAAAAAGCCCGACCCCGAAAAAACGACCGAGGAGATAGTGGCTACGACTGAGGGGTAAACCCAGAATAAGTGAGGTGTGCCGCCGTTCCAGATCACGCCACAAGGTTGAGGATCCGAGGAAAATAGCTAGGAAAATCAAAAGCAACGCATGACAAGAGAGAACCAGTGTCACTGCCAGCTCCTGAACCTGGCGCATAGAGAAGAGGCTAAAAGCGGGAACCAAACAGAGGAGGACAAGAGAAACTCCCAGCAGTGTATGCAAGACGCGATCTCGACCCAGAGCATTCAGCGTCAACCTTGCCACAAAAAGAGTATGAACCACGCACACCTCACAAAAATGAAGACGGGATACATCATACAATGCATCCCGTCAACCAAACATTACTTACCCCGTTAAGGGATGTGGCGATCTTACAGGGCGTCCCAAGAGAAGCCAGCCGAAGCAGTTCCTGTCGGCGCAGCAGGAAGATCCGCACCAGTGGTGTTGGTGAAGAAGATTTTCGCATCACCGGAGGAGCTTGCAAAGGTACGGGTCCCGCTGGTGTGGAACGCGCCGATGACGTAGCCAAGACCGGCCGTCGCAGCAGCATAGCCCATCTTAACATTCTTCGACAGTTTCACATTCATGGTCTCGGAACTACCAAGGGTCACGCCAGAACCGTCATCGACGTTAAAGGTCGTCGCAGCAAGAGCAGGAGTCGCAAAAAGCGCTGCAGCAATAGTCAGAATCAAAATCTTTTTCATGAGTTGTCTCCTTTTCGACAGAAACCTAATTAATAGGGATAGTACTGAGCGTCAGCAAAGTAGGACTCAAGAGACGTCTTGGAGTTCTTGACATCAGCCTGAGCCGAAGAGTTGTACGCCTTCTGACGATAGGAAGAGAACTGGGGGATGGCAACGGCGGCAAGGATACCGATGATGGCCACGACGATGAGGAGCTCGATCAGGGTAAAGCCCTTCTCGCTCTTACGGAAACGGAAGTGTTTCAACATGTTTTTCTCCTTTCAAAGGTGGAAAGTACAGTCGCTTGTGCGACCACAAAGTTTATAACCTTGATGAATGACACTGCATGAAAGATGCCAACAAAAGAAAAAGCTTAACCGACTGAAATTCAAAGACAAAAAAAAGTCACCGCCCCCCCAAAAAAGCAACAAGCCACGATTTGTCACCCAGGGCTGACATTTATTGTCACCCTGTCAGTATGGGTAATGGTCCTTTTCGGAAAAGTGTGCCTCTAAACTTACTTTAGCAACCCTAAGATCACTGGTCGCAGCAGCATTATATACCTTATTCCGGTAATTCGTGAGCATCGGGATTGCAATCGCAACAAGAATCCCGATAATCGCTGTCACTAGCAACAGCTCAATAAACGTAAAACCACGTTCGTTTTTCAGCACCCTTTGCCGCATCAGACACCCATAGAATCCTAGCATGATGATGCATAGTAGCGAACAAATTGGCAGTTGGCAACTGTTAACCCTCCCCCTTTTCGCCCCCTTCCCCCTCCGGCTCAAGTCCAAACTTAGCCAGACGGTAACGAATCGAGCGAAAACTGATATTCAAAAGTTCTGCAGCCCGCTTCCTTACCCCACCACAACGCTCCAATGCCTTGAGCAGAATATCCTTCTCGATACCTCCGAGATAAGCGTCGAGATCAAGACCGTTTTCAGGCAAATCAACCAGAGGCGCTGAGACGATTGAAGAGACAAAAAACGCAGGTGGAAGCGCTGAATCATCGAGATTGCCCTTCGCTCCCAGAACGACACAGCGCTCGACAACATTAACAAGTTCACGGATATTCCCCGGCCAAGGATAATCGAGAAGTCGCCTCATTGTCGATGGTGCGACAGTGACCTTTTCGACCCCCGTTTTTTTCTGCCAAAAAAAATCGAGCAAAAGCGGAATATCTTCTCTGCGTTCACGCAGGGGGGGGAGCGTCAGATTGATCACGTTGAGACGATAGTAGAGATCTTCGCGAAAAGTGCCGGTCTCGACTTCAACCTGTAAATCTTTGTTGGTGGCGGCAACTATTCTCACATCGACGGGAATATCTCGCGTTCCACCAACACGCCGCATCTCCCGTTCCTGCAGTACACGCAACAGTTTCACCTGCATCATCGCGGGGAGTTCACCAATTTCATCAAGAAAAAGGGTTCCACCCTTGGCAATCTCAAAGAGCCCCTGTTTCTGCTGAATCGCCCCGGTAAAGGCGCCCTTTTCATGACCGAAAAGTTCACTCTCCAGAAGATTCTCGGGAATAGCACCACAGTTCACCGGAATAAATGGCGCTCCTTTACGTTCACAATTATGGTGAATCGCCTTGGCGACCACTTCTTTGCCGGTCCCACTCTCACCGCTAACCAGAACACTGACGTTACTCGCCGCAACCTTTTCAATCAGGTCGTAGAGTTGACGCATCTTATGACTTTTTCCCACAAGCCCTGAAAAAGTGTAACGTTTTTTCAGCGCATCCTTTAAGACTCGATTTTCCTGACGCAGCGCCTTACGCTCAAGGGCATTCTGAATAATCAGGCGTACCTCTTCATTGCGAAAAGGCTTGGTAATGTAATCGTAGGCCCCATTTTTCATCGCCTCCACAGCTTCCGCCGTCGACGAAAAAGCCGTCATCATCAAAACGATCGTCTCGGGGGCAACCTTTTTGACATGAGCGAGAAGATCAAGACCACCGAGTCGTGGCATGCGGACATCGCTGATCACAAGTTCGAATTCCCCATGAGAAAGAGCCTCTTGTGCCTGAACGCCATCCTCAGCGAGATCAACCGCATAGCCTTCGCGACGCAGCATGATCCCGAGAAACTCTCGCATGCTCGCTTCATCATCCACCACAAGAATTCGTTTTTTTAGATCCCTCACAACACATCCTCATTCTGACCGCACTCTCCTTCGGAAGAGGAGAGTTCAATCCGCATCACTGTTCCTGAATCACGCCCCTGCTGAACGGTTATACGTCCACCATGTGCCTCGATAATCGCGTGCACGGTTGGCAGTCCGAGTCCACTCCCTCGTTCTTTTGTGGTGAAGAATGGATCGAAGATACGAGTTTGTAACTCGTGCGGAATACCAGGGCCATTATCCTCAATTTGTATCCACAGGGGGGATCCCCCTGCCGCAACACGAACAGTCCCACCCTCTGCGGGGGTTGCTTCACAGGCATTAACCATAAGATTCCAGAGAGCTTGACGTACCTGACGCAAATCGACACAGGCGACCAACGATTCGGGATAGTCCCGCACAAAAGTCACGGCCGAAAAACGCTGATCAGCCTCATTCAATTCAACCAATTCATTCAACATACAAGCAAGATCAACCTCACCTAAGTCGGGATCGGCCGGGCGGGCAAAAGCGAGAAAATCGGTCAAAAGCTGATTGAGTCGATCGGCTTCCCGCACAACAATACTCAACAGTTGACGCTCTTCCTGCTGGAGATCTGTTTCCTCCAGAAGGAGTTGTACCGATCCACTCATCGATGCAAGAGGGTTCCTTATCTCGTGGGCTAATCCGGCGGCAAGTTGGCCAACGGCGGCAAGGTGGTCAGCTCGCTTTAGCCCCTGCTCCATCTTTTTCAAATATGTCAGGTCCTGAAAGGTCACCAAAAGACCAAGGGGGTCACCGGCGTCGTTATCAACAAGTGTCGAGCTAAAGCCAATGGTTAACTCCCGACCATCAGCAGTAAGAACTGTCCCTTCACCGCGGGGAACAAGCAAGGGTTTCTGGTCATAGACCTCAATGTTCGGGAATTGTTCAACAATCAACCGATCATATATATCAAGGAGTTTGAAACCTGTCATCTCTTCAGCGGCGCGATTGAACGCTCTTATCCGCCCCTGAGGATTCACGATCATCAAGCCACTGCGAATATTGGCGGCAATGGCACGGTTGAGGGTTTCAAGTTCTCGCGCATCAATTCTCTGCTGCTGTAACTCCTCTTGACTGCGTTGAAGACGCGAGGAGAGGCTTGCACCAAGCAAAGACGAGATCAAGTACGCGGTAACATGAACAAAAACGGCATAAAAAACATCCCGACCATCAAGGGGATACATTAAGGAGATCCCGAGTCCCTCGACAAAATAGCCGTAATATTGAAGATTGAGAAGACTTCCGTAGAGGATCGCCGAGGCTGAGGCAACAAAAAAGATTTCTCTTGCGGGGAGGAAAACACTGGCGCTGAGAACAATCAGGATATAGAGCGAAGGGAAGAGGCTTTCGGCCACGCCTGTCGCAAAAATCAACAGGGTGACCAGAAGAAGGTCCCAAACAATCTGACTGTGGATAAAGAGGGAATCCCGAACCTGATGCCGCAGAAGAAACGCCGAAATGAGCCCATGCAGATAGGACGTCCCTATCAACACATAAAGAAGAGCGAGAGAAGGGGTCCAAATTTCTGCCTGCCCACGAAACTGGAACAGGATCGTCCCAGAGAGCAAAAGCGTAATAAAGAAAAGACGAAAAAAAAGATACCACGCAAGAGCAAGCGTGGAGAATGGAGACTCCCCGGAGCGAGCACCCCCGGGGAGTTTAGCAGTCATGCTTACCCCCCGGCAGCGCCGGCGAGTTTAAAGATCGGTAAGTACATAGCGATAACCAGACCGCCAACTGTTGTGCCAAGAAAAAGCATCAGCAACGGCTCCATCATGGCGGTTAGATTCCCGACTGCATCATCGACTTCATCGTCATAAAAGTCGGCAATTTTATTAAGCATGGTATCAATCGCCCCCGCCTGCTCACCGACAGCGATCATCTGACACACCATCGAAGGGAAAACACCTGACTTCTCAAGAGGTTCTGAAATCGTTTTCCCCTCACTGATACTCTGTCGTACGCTATAAATCGCCTTTTCGACAGTTTTGTTCCCCGCCGTCTTGGCCACAATATCAAGGCCATCGAGAATAGGAACCCCGCTGGAAATCATGGTTCCCAGCGTTCGAGTAAATTTTGCCACCGCAACCTTACGGACAAGAATGCCCATCACGGGGAGTTTAAGGGCAAGGTCATCGACAATCACTCGCCCCTTATTCGTTGAATAAAACTTCTTAAACCCAAATATTAAACCAACGCCCCCCCCAATGATCACAAGTATATAATTCTGTATAAAATTACTGATATTGATAACAACCTGTGTCGGCATCGGCAAGGCCCCGCCAAAATCAGCAAACATCTTTTCAAAGGCAGGGATAACAAAAACAAGAATGACCGCAATAACAACAAAGGCGATACCGATAATTGTTGTCGGATAGGTCATCGCACTTTTAACCTGTTTTTTTAGCTTCTGTGCCTTTTCAATATAGGCGGCCAAACGATTCAAAATCGTATCGAGAATACCGCCAATCTCCCCCGCAGCCACAAGGTTAACGAAGAGTTCGTCAAAAACCTTAGGGTGCTTTTTCAGCGAATCAGCAAAGGTCGCTCCCGACTCAACACCTTCTTTAACATCAACCAGAATTTTCTTAAAGGTCTTGTTCTCCTGCTGACTTGAAAGAATATCCAGACACTGAACCAGAGGAAGACCTGCATCGATCATCGTGGAAAACTGACGGGTAAAAACGACGATATCCTTGGTGACGACCTTGGGTTCAAACATCTTAAGTTCGACGTCGAGCCCCTTACCGCGCTCTTTCACCTTGGAGGTGATGATCCCCTGACTGCGCAGCAGATTGCTGACCGTCGCCTCGTTCGGCGCCTCGGTCTCCCCCTTGACAACCTCGCCTTGGCGATTTTTACCTTCCCAGGAAAATTTAGGCATCCCTTACAACCTCCAAAAACCATTAGCCCAGATCAGGACCTACGCGAAGCCCCTCCCGGAGCTTGACGCTTGAGTACTGCAGCCGGATTAGCAATCATCTGTTTCAATTCTTCGGTATCGGAAGAGCGAACAAGTGCCATATCCATCGAAATCAGCTTTTTATGATAGAGCATGAAGAGTGCCTGATTCATGGTCTGCATGCCGTACTTATCTTGCCCCATCTGCATCTGGGAATAGATCTGATGAATTTTATCATCACGAATCAAAGAGCGAATCGCCAGATTAGGCACCATAACCTCAAGAGCAAGGGACCGTCCTTTCCCGCTAGAATTGGGGATCAGGGTCTGGGACATGACCCCTTCCAACACGAAAGAGAGCTGAGTTCGCACCTGTTGTTGCTGGTTGGTCGGGAAGACATCAACGATTCGATTGATCGTCTGAACACAGGAGTTGGTGTGCAATGTGGCGAAACAGAGGTGACCGGTTTCAGCAATGGTCAAAGCAGCTTCTATCGTTTCCAAATCACGAAGTTCGCCGACCAGAACGACGTCGGGATCCTGACGTAGAATCGATTTAAGGGCACGTTTGAAGGAGTTGGTGTCAGAACCGACTTCGCGCTGATTCACCACACACTTTTTGTGCGGATGGATAAATTCGATGGGGTCCTCAATCGTGACAATATGTTCCCGCCGCTCACAGTTAATCGCATCAATAATTGAGGCAAGGGTCGTCGACTTACAACTCCCTGTAGGCCCCGTAACCAAAACAAGGCCTCTCGGTTTGCGAGAGATATCACGTACCACTTGGGGGAGTTTCAAGTCTTCAAACGATAGAATCTTGTAGGGAATAAGACGAAAAACCCCCGCCATCGCCCCACGCTGCATAAAGACGTTGCCACGGAAACGGGCCAGACCTTTAACGCCGAAGGAGAAGTCGAGCTCAAGTTCCTCTTCAAAACGCCGCTTTTGAGCATCAGTAAGAATGCTGTAACAGAGCTGTTTGGTGTCTGTTCCCTGCAGTGGCGGCAGACGCATGGGGGTCATATGACCATCGACGCGAATCTGCGGCGGGGTTCCCGTGGTGATATGCAGGTCGGAAGAGCCCTGCTCGACCATTGTTTTAAGGAGCTGATGAATGGAGGCCATATAAAGTAAAATCCCTCGTTAGGGTCTATGACACGTACGTTTAGCCTTCGTCAGAAACGGTACAACGCAGCACCTCTTCGAAGGTTGTCACCCCCTCTTGAAGTTTGGTCAACGCCGACTGACGCATACTCTTAACCCCGATACGCATCGATTCACGCTTGATCTCAGCGGTATTGGCGCCAGCGAGAACCATCTCTTTGAGTTCCTCAAACATCGGCATGACCTGATAGATCCCGACGCGCCCTTTGTAGCCGGTATCGTTGCAGATGGAGCACCCCTTCCCTTTGTAGCAGACCGTATTCTCCGCCTCCTCGGGGGTGAGACCCGACTCAATCAGGGACTCTTTTGGGATCTCTTCCGGTTCCTTACACTCACCACAGACCCGCCGCCCGAGACGCTGGGCCGTAATCAAATTGACCGCCGAGGAGACGAGGAACGGCTCAATCCCCATATTGAGAAGACGGTTGATGGTACTCGGCGCATCATTGGTGTGGAGGGTCGAGAGGACGAGGTGACCGGTCAGCGCCGCCTTGACCCCGATCTCAGCGGTCTCAAAGTCGCGGATCTCCCCGATCATGATAATGTCGGGGTCCTGGCGCAAGAAGGCACGCAGGGCCGAGGCGAAGTTCAGACCGATCTCCTCGTGCATCTGAACCTGATTGATCCCGGCGAAGTTGAATTCCACCGGGTCCTCGGCGGTCGAGATATTTTCGGTCACCTTATTCAGTTCACCGAGCGCCGAGTAGAGAGAGACGGTCTTCCCCGAACCGGTGGGGCCGGTGACCAGACACATGCCAAACGGCTTGTGAATCTCTTTTTTAAACCAGGCAAGCGCCTGCTCTTCATAACCGAGTTTGGTCATGTCGAGCTGCAGATTCGACTTGTCAAGCAGCCGCAAACAGATCTTCTCACCAAAGAGGGTCGGTAAACAGTTGACACGATAGTCCATGTCGTTGCCGCCGGGGAGTTTGATCTTGATACGTCCATCCTGAGGCAGACGCCGTTCGGCGATATCCATCTCCGACATGATCTTGATACGAGAGGTAATCGCATTTTTGAGCTTCATCGGCGGCTTCATGACCTCATAGAGGACACCGTCGATGCGATAACGGACCCGGAATGACTTCTCGTACGGCTCAATATGAATATCCGACGCCTTACGCTTGATCGCATCGGTGAGGATCAGGTTGCAAAGCTTGACGACCGGCGCATCCTCTGTCGCTTTGGCGAGATCACTCGCGTCAATATCCTCATCTTCATCAACAACCTCGACATCAATATCTTCAAGTTCGTTCATGACGTCGGCCATCGAAGCGCTCTGATCGTAATACTTGTCGATCGACTGCTTGATGGAGGTCTCCGGCGCGACAACAACCTCAACGTTGTAGCCGGACATGAACTTGATATCGTCGATAGCAAAGATATTGGAAGGGTCGCTCATGGCGACGATCAGGGTCGAACCAGCTCGATTGATCGGGACGACCTGATACTTTTGAGCAACTTCGGGGGGGACGAGCCGGATGACAGCCGGATCGATCTCAAACTCATTGAGGTTAATGGAAGGGACGCCGTACTGACGAGAAAGAAAGGCAGCGAGGTCTTCTTCCTTGAGGAAACCAAGCTTGATCAGCACCCCGCCAAGACGCCCCCCCTGTGCCTTTTGTTCCTGCAAAGCCTGCAGTAACTGGGCTTCGGTAATCAGCTTGTTGCGGACCAATAACTGTCCGAGACGATCATTGCTCATAGAGTATCGGCTCTCCTAAAAAACTAAATAAAAACAGATTTAACATTCTATGAAACGGTTGTTGGCCTGTCAAGAAATGCACGGGCCTCATTCATGGGAAAGTTCCAGAGCGCGCCGCATCGTCCCAGGAGCGAGACAACGTGAAGTCCAGAGGCGAAAGGCCTCTTCGCCTTGCCCGGCGAGCATGCCGAGGCCATCGACAGCGCGAATCCCTTTTTGCCGTGCCGCCTCAACCAGCGGTGTCGTACTCCCCTGCGCATAGACCATGTCATAGACCAGCGTCGATGTCGACAACGCATCGAGATTAAGCCCGGGAAGCGTTTCGCCCTTCAGACCGACCGATGTGGTATTGACCAAAAGATGCAATGCTGCCGGGAACGCTCCGGCAAGGGTTTCAGCAAAAGGGAGTGCCTCAAGCAATGTTCCGGGATACAACGGGGAAAACTCGTTGACCAGAGCCGCGGCCCTGGCAAAATTTCGGTTAGCAATAGCGACACGTGCCGCCCCGGCGCGACAGAGGGCGACCAAGGCCGCTCGACAGGCCCCACCGGCCCCCAGCAGAAGAATCCTTTTTTTCTCGGCACAGAGGTCGAGATCCTGCTGCAAAGAGGTGATAAAACCGATGCCGTCGGTATTGTAGCCGATCAACTTCCCCTGCAGCGGCACCACCGTATTAACCGCCCCGATCAGTCGCGCATCCTCATCAAGGTCATCACAAAAAGGGACGATCTTCTCTTTATGGGGGACGGTGACGTTGATCCCTGCAAGGTGAAGAGTCCGGATCGATTCGACCGCAGCCGGAAGATCCTCGGGACGCACCCGAAACGGGACATAGATACCATCGATACCCTCTTGCTGCAGCGCCGCATTCTGCATGACCGGAGAAAGAGAGTGGGCGATGGGGTCACCGAAAATAGCAAAAACCGCTGTCTGACCTTGCACCATGGTTGTCATTCCTTCGCCCCGACATGGGGACAATCAAGGTAGTCCCGGTAGACACGCACCCGCGTTACCGCAAGCAGTTTCCGTGCCTGAGCAATATCAGAACGGATCGCGGCAATCAGAGTTTCAACCGAATCGAATCGAACTTCGGCCCGCAACCGGGAGAGAAAGTAGATTCTTAATGTCTCTCCATAAATAGACGCTGAAAAATCAAGGAGATGGACCTCAATGGTCAGCTCTTCGCCATCGAAGGTCGGATTCTTACCGATGTTGACCACGGCATCGTGCCACTGATCATCTCGACAAACCTTGACAGCATAGACCCCTTCGGCCGGGAGAAGTTCTTTTTCGGTCTTCAGATTGGCGGTAGGAAAACCGAGCTGCCCCCCCCCTCGCCCGGCGCCGTGGACCACCTCTCCCTCAAGGGTAAAATGACGCCCCAAAAGAGGTACCACCGCCTCGACCGCTCCGGCCGCCACCAGTTCTCGAATCCGCGTTGAGCTGTAGACCTCCTCGTGCATCCGCACCGGCTCAAGAACCTCGACAGTAAAACCGAATTCTTCCCCGAGGTGGCGCAGCAAATCGGCATCCCCCTGTCGGTCCTTACCAAACGCATAGTCATATCCGATGAAGAGTTGCTTCATCCCTAACTGTCTAACGAGAATATCACGGACAAAATCACGCGCACTCAACGCCGCCAGACCGTGGTCAAACGACAGAGCCAAAAGGGTGTCGATGCAGGAGGCCGCGATCAACCGCTCCTTCTCGGCATAGGTGTTGATCAGACGTGGCGCTTTGATCGGTGCCAGAAACTTGAGGGGGTGCGGGACAAAGGTCACCACCACCGTCGGCATTTCAAGTTCAAGCCCCGCTCGCACCACCTTGCGAAAGAGCTCACGATGGCCAAGATGCACACCGTCGAAATTGCCGATGGTCACCACGCTGGCAAGTAGAGGGGTCTCCAAAGCTGAAAGACTATGCAAGATCCGCATCGTCACCGTCCCCTTCGTCGTGCCCCTAAACGACCACGCCGCGGTCGATGGGTAGGCCGCCCCGGCTTGACGCAATTTTCCTGAACCTCATTCAGCCGGAAATCGATCTGCCGCCGATCAAGATCAACGTTAGAGACACGCACCTGAACGGTATCCCCCACCGCAAAACTGCGTCGCCTCTGTTCACCGATCAGACGCTGCAGAATTTCGTCAAACCGGTAGTAGTCGTCATCCAGTGTTGTCACATGGACCAGCCCCTCGACAAAAACCTCATGGAGCTCGACAAAAAAACCAAAAGGATGAACATGGGCGACAACCCCACTGAACTCCTCTTCACACCGCGCTGCCATATAACGACACTTATAGAGGTTCTGCAGATCACGCTCGGCCTCCATCGCTCGCCGCTCAGCCGAGGAAGACGATTCACCAAGCTGAGGGAGCCGCCTCTCCCATCGGGTCTTGAGGGGTGATGGGAGTCGCCCCTGTTCAAGGGTCTGGCGTAACAGACGATGAACCACCAGATCGGGATAACGCCGGATCGGTGACGTAAAGTGACAGTAGCACTCCGCCGCCAGACCGAAATGTTTAAGATTCTCCGCAGCATAACGTGCCTGCCGCATTGCCCGCAACAGCATCTGGTTAACCAACCGCTCTTCCGGCAGACCGGCGACCTCGTTCAACAAGGCCTGGAGGCGGCGCGGGTCGGGACCGGCGGGATCGAGAACAAGTCCATGATTAAAATGCGCCACACACTCCTGCAGGCTCCAGAGCTTCTCCATATCGGGCGGCTCATGAATCCGATAGAGGAGAGGTGTCCCTTGGCGGGTGAGAAAGTCAGCGACCGCCTCGTTGGCGGCGAGCATAAATTCCTCAATGAGACGATGGGCGATCGTCCGCTCCCCCCTTTTCACACATTCGGGATGGCCGTCGCCATCGAGGAGAATCTCACTCTCGGGAAGATCGAAATCGAGACTGCCGCGTGAGCGACGCATTACCATAAGAGACTCAGCGAGCTCAACCATTAAGGCGAGGTCAATCTCGGGAAGGTCGACAAGCGTCCTCGCTTGTTGCAGAGCGTCAAAGACCTCATGGTAGGTCAAACGAGCCCAACTGCGCATCACCGCCGGGTAGAAACGCGCCTCAAGGCGCTCCCCTTGGGGCGAAAAGAGCATTTCAGCGACCAAGACCAGTCTCTCAACCTTGGGGTTGAGGGAACAGATGCCGTGGCTTAACGTCTCAGGCAGCATCGGCAGAGCCCGGTCGGGAAAGTAGACACTGGTCCCGCGCTGAAACGCCTGCTGATCGATCAGACTCTTCTCTTTGACGTAGTGGCCAACATCGGCAATGGCGACCCAAAGTCGCACCCCTTCTTTGTCACGCCTTACCGCCACCGCATCGTCAAAATCTCGGGCGCTCTCACCATCGATGGTCACCAGCGGCAACGACCGCAGGTCCTCGCGCCCGCTGTAATCTTGCGGAAGAACCTGCTGAGGCAACGACTCCGACGCCGCCACAACCTCCTGAGGGAAGTCTGCCACCAATCCGAAACGATGAGCCGCCACCAGAACCTCGGTCCCCGGATCGCCAGCAAGACCGAAGATCCTTTCAACCTCCCCTTCGGCAGCGTGCGCACCTGAAGGGTAGCGAAGAATCCGGGCGACGACCATCGCCCCTGCCTGAGCTCCTCTCTCCTGACCAGCAGGGATCAAAAGACTCCCCCCCGTACGCCCATCGACCGGAACAACCAACCCGATCTCGCCGTGGCGTTCATAACGACCGAGCAGTGTCGTCTGACCCCGCTCGAGAACTTTCTCAAGCCGCCCCGCCGAGCGCCCTCGGAAGGAGCGTTCAACCCGCACCTCGAGACGGTCGCCATCCATCACCCCACGCAGTTCTCGTGCCGGGATAAAAAGGTCCTCTTCGTCGTCGCGATCCGAGCGTAGAAAACCGTAGCCGTCCCGGTGCAAAGCAAGAGTTCCACGCATGAGAGGGAGGGAGGGGAGACCGTAACGCCCCCCCTTGTGGAGGAGAATCCGTCCCTGCTGTTGCAAACGACGCAGAAGACGTTCAAGCCTGTGGCGTTCATGAGGGGGGAGTGAAAGAGCTGCCGCAAGCTGACGCAGCGTCAGGGGATTCTCTTTCTGACGCGCCAAAAGCTCGACAACATGTCTGGATGTTAGTGGCACCGCATCCCCTCAGGGTTGGCGAAGAAGAAACCGCAAGGGGCATCCTGTCCGGTAGCGGCAGACGTAAAGAATCGACACATCAGGAGCCGGCAACGGCGCCTGTCTGCCCCTTGGCCCAGTTGTGCTTGCCAAACTTGCGATACCCCTGAACGTTATTGTAACGGGCGTCGCGGCTCTCCTCAAGGGTGAGAACCTGTCCGTTAAGCAACGGTTGCAGATATTTGGCGAGGACCGCTCCCCCTCCCCCGGTAATGACCATGGCATCTATGTCCCAATCGTCGACCCAGAGGCGATCGACTTCGTTGGCGATAGTCGAAGCGAGTTGGCCGAAGACCTGCTCGGTGATCCCTTTGAGGTCGTATTCCTTGCCACGAATCTTGATAAATCCACGATCAACGGCGTCATAGAGACGATAGAGTTCGACATTGATTCCGCTACGCTCACGCAGCTTGCCGGCAATCACATTAAAGGCACGAGAGATGCCGGAATCGGTGGTGCGACTGCCACGTTCAGAATAACGCATCTTGTCGGAAACGGTATAATCACAGGTCCGAAAACCAACATCAATCACCCCGATCTTCTCGCGGACCAAACGCTTGTCAGCGAGTTCTCCAAGGTCATTGAGCATCAAATTAAAAAGTGAACCGAAGGGTTGGGGTATAACCCGTACCTTGCTGATATTGATCACCTTTTCCTGACGCTTGCCACTGCCATCAACCAGTGTCACCTTATGCTCACCTTGAAGGATACGGGCCAACTCATCCTTGTGTTGCCGGTAATAACCGATAGGAAGACCGGTGACAAGATTGATCGGCATATAACCACCGACCAAACGAGACGCAGCGGTCAAAGCAAGATTGAGAGCAAACTTGCCAATAAACTGCTCTTGATCCAAGGTAAAAAAACGCACATTGCTCTGGCGTTCAGCCAGTTCACCAACGAAATACGACTTACCACCGACCTCGATCTGCAGGTGGCCCTCACCACCGGCATCCGAGAGAATATTTTCGCGAAACTGGATTTCTGTCGCCTCTCCCAATACCGACTTAAAGATCAGACCGTTTTTGCCGTCCGTCGCCTTGGTGAAGCCGAATCCGATATCAATGCCAAGGATCTCCACGTCGTCCTCCCGTCATCATTTCATGAAAAAAGGGTTACCTACCCCTCAACCGATTCACCATCGGCGATGCTGTTAATCACCAGTCCCGTGAGGAGCTTGGGATAGAAATAGGTCGACTTCTGGGGCATTTTCTCCCCGGCGTTCGCCACATCCCGAACTTCACTCATCTTGGTGGCGTTCATCAAAAACGCCAACTGATAATCGCCGCTATCAACCATCGTGAACGGATCGTCGAAATTCTTCACATACTTCAAGTGCGTCTGCTTCTCCTGCGCCTCAAGGGTGATCCCAAGATGTTCTTCAAGGATCAGACGATGCAAGATTGAGACATCAAGTGTCCGTAGGGCTTTGGGGGCCGAGGTAGGGAAGTAGCGATCCATGATCGCTTCATCACGCAAACCCAGATAATAGACGATCCCTTTGCCGGCGTAGCAGACCAGGCTGTGCCCCTTTTCTCCCTCCCTTTGCAGTGTCTCACGCACATGCGTGCGCCCCTCGGTGCTGGTCGGGTCCACGTTCTCGCTGCGGATCTCGAAATGCTCCTTGAGTGCCGACAACAGCGATTCGACATCGACATCGGCAAGACCATGGATGAGACGATGGGTGGGGAATATGGTCATCCCCTGATCTTCCATATTGGCGAAGTACATCAGGACGTAGTTATAGAGTTCGCGGCCGGTAAAATCAGGATCTTGCTCCCGCCGGTAATTGCGATAATTCAAAGCCGTCTCGTAACGGTGATGGCCATCGGCGATAAAAAGCGGCTTGCTTTCAAGCAGGTCATACGCCTTATCGAGCAGGGCAGGCTCACTAATCGGCCAGAGGCGATGCAGAACCCCGTCATCATCGGCCACCTCAAGAGCAGGAGGGTGTGCCTTTTCGTGACGAGTGAGGGTTTCTAGAACACAACAGGGATCAGAGTAAAGGGAGAAGATCGGGCTGAAATTGGCCTTGCATGCTTTGGTCAGATTCAACCGGTCGGTTTTAGGGCCGGAGAGGGTCTTCTCATGCGGCTTGACCACACCAGAAGAGAAATCCTCAAGCCGGGTCAAGGCCATGAACCCTTTACGGACCACCGGCTGGCCGTCAGGACCGGGGTATTCCTGATCATAGAGGTAGAGCGAAGGTCGTTCATCACGTTGCAGAACCTCCTCCTTCTGCCAGGCGGTAAATTCAGCAGCAGCGCGACTGTAACGATTGTCGTTATCGCCATCATTCTCATTGGTCTTGCCGAGGATCAGACGAACAACATTCCAAGGACTGCGCTGGTAGAGATTCTCCTGCATTTCAGGGGAGATCACGTCATAAGGGGGGGCCATGACGTTGGCGGGTTTGTCAATTTTTTTCGGGTTGTAACGCAGAGCACGAAAGGGGGAAATCTTGGCCATAGCTTGCAAACTCCCTTGATTTTCGTAGTGAATAGACGGGCTACTATACGAAAATTACAGCGGGAGTGGCAAGGGAAAAGGGGGGAGGTGATGCCTACGGCGAGATGACCCCTCTGTTATCTCACGATAAAGGTGCTGCTATCTGCATCCCATTTTCCAACAACGACGTGTCCGGTCGCGGCCGTCTTGATCCCTATCCGGTAGAGTTTATTTCCATCCTCATCAAGGATACAGACATAACCGCTCGAACTGCTGCCGTTTGGATTAAAATGGAGTTCAAACTCGGCGGTTTCCGTATCACCGTCTCCCGTCGGGGTATCGCAATCACTGGAGGTTTTTTCGGCCAGATTCCCGGTTTCAACCTCTGGGTATCTCCTCATAACAGAAGAGGTATCCGCATCTTCCAGCCAAAAATGGTCAGCATCAAAATCGAATTTGACCTCCAACTCCTTATTGAGAGTCGCGGCCGTCGAACGGGCTTCACGCATGGCGGTGGCGATAGTCATGGCCGCCGAACGGTAATTCGCGTTGACAATAAATTCTTTCCACACCGGCATTGAGATCCCGATGAGAATACCGATAATCGCAATAGCGACGATCAACTCAACAAGGGTAAATCCTTTGTTATCGGACACGTTGTCCACCCTTCTACTGATAAGAGATTGTCAGGACATATTCCTGAACAGCCCGGACCCCATCGCTGTCCGTGGCGACAATCCTAACCGGCTGCTCACCGGCTTGATTCTGGCCGATCTCCCATCGAACCATCCCGGACGAGCTGTCGATCGTCATTCCAGCCGGTGCAGCCTCCAGCGAATAGGCAATAGGATCTCCTTCAGGGTCCCTAGCCTCCACCCGGTAGGTGTAGGTGTTCGCCTTGAAGGACGTCGCCGGAACACTCACGAAATATGGAGGTGCATTGGGGATCTGAAACGCCGCCCCGGAGAAGGTTTCACCGGCACTCTCACCATCGTGGGGGGTGATCACCACATCGATCTCATCCCCTTTTTTAAATCGCTCCGCGGAAAGAACAGATCCGTCAATCCAAGAGAGCTCTTCGCCATTGACGATCCAGAGATAAGAGAAGGAGAGATCATCACCATCTTCATCGACCGCCTCGGGAATAATTTTGATATCCCGCCCGGTCTGCACTGCCGTCGATTCGAACTCGGCCCGGATGATTCGCGGAGGGGTATTGCGAACGACGACCGAACTCTCAACCCTCTCGCCCTCAGAGTTCACCTCAACGGTGATCACATCCCCCTTGACAAAAACGCCGGGAGCGAGCAGCGTCCCTTGGGTCTCAACCTTTTGGCCGTTGACGCGCCAGATGAGGTCGAGCGCCGCCCCACGCGAACTGCTGACCATCGCCTTGATTCTGCTCGTGCGGGTCGGTTCACTCGGAACCAGTTGAACGGAGAGCTCTCCCGAGGAAGAGATGGCAGGCTCAGAGACAGAAGGCGCTTGAGCCTGCTTTTGTTCAGCCTCTTTGCTGCAAGCAGAAAAAACACAACAGATAAGCAATAGACCAAAGAGCTGCCGCATCGTCATTTTCTCCTAACGCCGCCAGAGCCAATACACGGGGAGAACGGTCCCCCCTGTGACCGGATCTTCACTACAGAGACCACCGCCGCAACCAACAAGGATTTCGGCATCACCGCTGGCCGGCATCACCATCACCAGACCCGAAGGGATCCCCACGCCGAGCTCCGTCGAACGGTCGGCACGCCGCAGGACATCGCCCGACTTGCTCTGGGCCCTGTCATTGTTGGCGGTCGATTCTTCATCATTATTGCTGTCGGGGGTATTGGTCTCATTGCTGAAATTCAAGACCGCTTCACCCGTCTTGTAATTTGTTGCATACATTCTCGAAATACCGAGGTTGCCCGGCATACAGGGATCAGGCGAAACCTCAAGGTTCGGCGCATAGGTCGTGTAATAGGCGACCTTGTTGAAGGCGAGCGGGTTGGCGAGGACCTTCTCCCCCGGGTTCTCATCCAGCTTGATGTACCAGCCATAGGTCGATGTGCTGTAGAGCCGCTCGAGAACACAGGTCACCGATTGATCGGCGGCATTGCTGCAGTCGCCGGTGTACGCCATCGGTTCCGCCGACTGCAAAATGTTGTCCGTCACATCCACAAGGTCGAGCTCTGTGATCAGCTCATTGGTCCGCTGTCCCCGGTCGTAGATGGCGTACATGCGATCAACAACGTTGGTATTCAAGGGGTGGGCACGATCACCGCTGCCGATGTAGAGGTTGATCACCCCACCACTCTCGAAAGTCACAGAGGGTCGATAGAAGAATTTACGCCCCCACCCCTCATCCGGCGGGGTCCCCAAACTTGCATCGTTGGTCCCACGCGCGTTCGCCTCAAAAATCCTTTTGCCAAACCAGGTGTTGATTTCCGGTGACGCAATCGGGCGTAACTCTCCACTCGACTGATAGGCCGTCATCCGCCAGAGTTGACCCCCGGTATCGCCAACGTAGAGACGATCCGTGTAACCGTCAAAGTCGGTATCTAGCACCGTTACGTCCGATGGAACCGAGAACTTCATCCGTTTACGGTTATAGGTATTGTCGGTGCCGTTGTAACCGAACTCCCAAACCAGCGAGCCGCTGTTCGTGAAATCGGGAACCCCAGTCGTAGAGAGTTTAGCAATCTCAACAGCATAAACAGCCCGTCCTTTCGGATTGTTGGTGATGTTGGTGTCACTGTTATTCCGGGGGGGGACGATCGTGCCGGTGCTGACGACATCGTCGGCGTCATGGGTCGGGACAACAACGTTGGCGTTGGTGAAACCCTGAGTTGCTCCAAAGCGTCCATCTTCGTTTAAGTTATCGTAGCCAGCACCGATAAAGGCGACCACCTTATCCACCAAGGTCCCCGAGACATTATGCTTGACCAACCCCAGTTCGGGCGTGCTCCAGCTCTCTCCCATCTCGGAAAATCCAGCCACTGTCGAGTCAATTCTCCACAGAAATTTAGGCGTGTCGGGAACCGTGACATCAAGAGCATAATAGGCTGAGCCGCCACGACGCTCGCCGAAGATCAGAAGAACCTTGTCGCCGTCATCCACCTCGATATTGCCGTCGTTATCCTTGTCGTAGACATAGCTGACAGGCGTACCATCAACAAAATAGTTGTGTACCGTCTGATGCAGCAGACTCAGTTTGTCGAGTTGATCGGGAGGGATAAAGGCCCAGGCCTCGGAACCGTCGCAATCCTTGAAGGCGTGCAACATGCCGTCATTGGCACCGACAAAGACCATCGAGGTGTTGACCGAGCAGTTGGCTTCATTTTCGTCGGTAAAGGTGTAGGTGTTGTAATTGACAACCTGCGGCTTGGAATGCAGGACATCGCCGAGAATCCAGTCGCGGGTCTCAATATTGTCAGCCGTCCCGTTGCCGTTCAGGTCCATCGTACTGGCGTAGGAATCGACGCCGAGAATATAGTCGATGACCTTGTCGCGTTCAGCGGCATCGACCCCTAAAAGGGCTGCGGTGACCCCGGCGTTGGTCGTGTCAAACTCGTTCGTGGCATGGGTCAGATCTGCATTCGATCCGAGATAGGTGTAAACATTGCGGGAAGAGAGGGCTGTCTTGCGCATTACCGAACCGCTGCCGCCGTACTCAACCCGTCCTCCGTCATAGATCCGGTCTCCGGCGGCGTCGACACTCCACATGGAGGTGGCGGTGTAGGTGTCGGTGGGACGTGCTTCCGTATCCTTAAAGCCGCCGTCGCTGTTGGTCGCGATATTGCCGAGAGCGTCGATGATGTTGCTGCTGCTGTCGAGGCCGTACTTCTTGAGATTACCGTACCAGCTGCTCTGGCTGACCGGCTTAAAGAAACCGAGATAGACCCGCGAGCCGCTGTAGGTCCGGTTTTCCGGGCTGGTCGGAACCACCGGGGCGACAAAAGCCGAGTTGACCTCGGCGACAATGCTCGCCAACAGTTCGGTCATGGCATTGGCGAGAGAGTTGGAGTCGTAGACATTGTAGAAAACCCCACCACCATCATAGGCCGATCCTTCCACCAACATATCTGAACTCTGGAAGGCAAGAACAAAATGGACCGTCATCCCCATGTTGTCTTTGAGCCAAGCCGCCACATCGTCGAGATAGTGGGAACCGGCGCCATAGACGTATTCATCCGGCCAGCTATCATTGTCGGCATCGCCGATATTCTGTGCCAATTTCGGGCTGCCATCACCGTTAGAGAGGCCGTTGGTGACAATGATGATGTGATTGTAGCAGTTCTTGGCGATATCCGGATCGATGCGGGTCGACTCAGTAATGTAATCGTAATCGGCACCGAAATAGTAGCCAGCGTCGTAGAGGGCTTCGGCCTGAGGACGCAGGGTGGCACTGGAGAGAATTGGTTCGCTCGAGGTGTCACCACTCCCGGGGAGGAGATTGAGAAAGTTAGCAAAGTCCGTATCGTCGCTCAAATTCTGCATCGGTGAGAGGATTTTGCCGCCGGAGTTGTTATCACCATAGACCATTGAGGCAAAATTGACCGCGTAACGGGCACCACCGACGACGGTCTCAAGCGCCTCGTAGACGATGTCGCGCTGCGTACTGCCGGAAAAAGCAGCGGCACGGCTGTAGGCGTGGTTATCCTCCCATTCACTCGTCGCAGCCGCACGGGTAACGGTCCAGTAGTCCCCCCAGTTAGCCCCCCGCCCCGGCTCGTTGTCGGCAGCCACCGAGACGTGGGTCTGAAGCAGCTCGTAGTTCTCATCCACGGTCACCGTGCGCCACTTGCTCCCCTGAAGGTAGGTATAAGAAAAGGAGTGATTAACCACCTCTTCGCTTGAGGCCTCAGCTGTAGCATTGGCATAGTTGAGATAGTTGCCGAGGGCGTAGGTCGCCCCCTTGGGCCCTGTGGCACAGGCTCCGCCATTGAGATTGGGGAAGTCGGTAACTCCGGCCCCGGAGTAGGTTCCGTTCTCCTGCAGGGCGTTTTTGACGATCACCTTGTCACAGGTGAGATTTTCAAGATCGAGGGTAGCATTGACCAGTTCGATACGTGAGAAATCCCCCTGATTATCCCCCACGTAGATGTAGTAGGGCTGAAATCCCTGGTCGGCATAGACCTCTGTCGGGTCATACGGCAGACCGGAGGCGATATTCATGGTTGCGGCACTATTATCGACAAGGATCAGAACATTCGGCTGCACCCCGCTTGTCCCTTCGGCCGAGTAGATCGCCGTGTCTCCAATGTAGTCGTCGGCGGCGCCGACCGGCCCGGCAAGACACAAGGCAAACAGAAGCCAGAGAACGATGCCTAACATACTTTTTTTCCGATTCATAGAAACCTCCATCAAGCAGGTTTGAACTCTTTATTTGGGGACAACACGGACCACTTGGGCCTCGACCGAACCGGTCGCATTATTCGCACCGACAACCGCCAGATCTAGGGCATAGTAACGGGCCTGAAAATAGGTCGGATCCGAGCCGCTCCCCGGCGGCAGCGCCCCGGTGGCGATCCACTGCACCTTATTGGTCTTCGTCGTATCGAGCTGGGTCACCAATGCGGTCTCAATATCACCATCGTCATCGGTTCCGGCGATAATGTTCGATAGATGCTCGGTGACATCGGCAACATTGACCTCGCCGGTTCCGATCGTTGTAAAGACATCTTCGTTGACCATGACATACTCAAGCGCCCTGTCGACACCGAACATCGCATCATGCCCGGTTTTGTAATTCCCCGAGATGCGCACCTCTGTGCTTGAAATGTTCAGTGAAACGGTGGCGATCAGACTCATGATGGCGAGCATGAACAGGGCCAGAACCAGAGCCAGACCCTTTTCGTTTGAGACTGTTCGTGCCAGCATCGCAACATGTTTTTCAGACGTGGTTGCATCTTTCATCATCGTCACCTTTTATTTCGCAGCTGAAACAGGCTGCTCAAGGTTTTGGTTTTATCTCCCTCTTGCGACGTCACTTGAGCCGATAAGGTGACACGAACCGCCTTGATATTCTCAACTTCATCCGCAGGCAAGGCGCCATCGTCGGCCGGGTCCCACTCTTCGTCGGTCACCCCGGAGCTGCTGTTCAGAATATAAGTAAACTTCATCGCCGTAATACTGTCGGCAATCGCCCCGGCGCAGTTCGCATTGGTGCTGCCATTTACCGCCCGCCACAACTTCCACTCACTGACCTGTTCGGCACCGTCGCCGTTGTCATCGACATGCACAAGACTAAAAGCGATCTGGTTCGGTTCGCCTAGGGTCGGGTAACAGCTGCCGTTCACCCGGGTGATCAACGAACCGGCGGGGATGCTGAAGGTGTCGGTTGAGACAAAACCATCGAGCGTCAAAGAGACCGGATCATTCCCATGATAATCGGTGCCCACGGCGTTTCTTCCAACGACCTCAAAGATCCGCCCCCCGGCGATCGGCGTTCTTGCCGCCGACGAGTAGAGGCGAACCTTATTAGGAGACTCAAAGTCATACACCGATTCGGGCAGATCGACCGCAAACTCAACCCTTGTCGGATTGCCCGTCTCGAGATCTCCAGGAACGGCGTAGTCTCTTAATTCAGTGTTGTCGTAGGGGGCAGGGTCAGATGGGGTAATCGGGGTCTTGGCAATCCGAATCATCCGCAACGGCTCAGCCGCATTATTGATCGTGATCGTATCGCTTCCGGCCACCTGAACCGCATTACCGACCACCAGAAAACCGGCCATGCGCAGATCGTAGCCGATCTTATCCATGGCGATACGTAGGTTCTGCTGGGCAACCGCCAGAGCATCGTGGGTCGTCGCTGTGCGCTGCGTCGTTTGGTACTGGCTTAAAAAAGCCATGGAGACGATTCCCATCATCGCCACAACGACCAGGAGTTCAACCAGACCGAAACCCTTTTGATTTAGAGATTTCCGCGCCATGGCACCCCCCTGCTCTTAAAGGCAACCAAGGTCACCGGTTTATGTCGTCCATGTGCAGGCGTTACCGTCACGACGATACGATTCAACTCATTGATCCCGTTGTAGTCTGCCGAAACAGAGTAGGTTGCGCTGAAGGTTCCTTCCGTCGCCGAAGAGACGAGGTTCCCGTCGGAATCTATCGAGAGAAGAGACTCAACCGTCGAGGTCTCCGGATCGAAATCCCAGACAACATCCACAGCGCTGGACTGCATCTCTGGCCGATCAGGATCCCAAGCAAGGATCTCTTCCAAAATCCCTTGCGCCAAATCACTTGAGGTCGAAAGAGAGTCTGACACCGAATTTGTCCGCAATGACATGATCTGCATATTCGCAACACTGAGCAGACCGATCGCAAAGATGGTCAAGGCAACCATCAACTCGATCAAAGTGAATCCCTTTTGGCCTTTAATCTTGGGCTTCATAGATATCCTTATCCTTGGTCAGCATTTACTGAAACATAAAAGCAAATAACACGCCAGAATAAAGTTTCTTTGTTTTTAGAGAGTTAACAACACCATACGACACAGTGCGCAAACTTTGCACGACCGTGGTCGTGCAAAGTTTGCGCACTAGATGCCATACTCTTTGATTTTGTATAGAAGGGAACGCAGGCTGATTTCGAGAAGCTGAGCCGCTTGGGTACGATTGCCATCGGTCGCAGCGAGGGCCTTGCGAATGTACTCCTCTTCAAGGAGGCGGGAGGCACGTTTAAGGGAAAAGTCACCGTTGTGGTCATGGCTGGGCACTTTGGGACGGGCATCGGGAAGATCGGCCACATCAAGTGCCGCCTGAGCTGACAGGAGGACTGCCTTTTCGATGAAGTTTTCCAACTCACGTACGTTGCCGGGCCAGTCCAACTGACACAATTGTTCTTGCGCCTCATTTGTCAAAGTCGGCACCTCACTCCGTCCCTGACGACGGGCGGCCGCAGCAAGAAAATGCTCGGCAAGAGGAAGGATGTCATCACGCCGCTCACGCAAGGGGGAGAGTTTCACCTCAAGGACAGCGAGGCGGTAGAAGAGATCGTCACGGAATCGTCCCGCATTGACCTCCTGAGTCAGATCACGGGCGGTGGCGGCGACGACCCGAGCATCCACCCTCTGCGGCCGGGTTGAGCCGACGCGGCGGATCTCTTTTTCCTGCAGTGCCCGCAGTAGCTTCGGCTGCAAATCAAGCGGCAGTTCGC
Source organism: Desulfuromonas sp. (assembly GCA_002869635.1). Taxonomy (GTDB): domain Bacteria; phylum Desulfobacterota; class Desulfuromonadia; order Desulfuromonadales; family BM515; genus BM515. The sequence continues at coordinate 39,106 of PKUF01000136.1, forward strand.
CGATCTCGTCAAGAAAAAGGGTCCCACCGTCGGCAGCGGCAAAGAGGCCGGGGTGGTCACGATCAGCCCCTGAGAAGGCACCACGCTGATGCCCGAAGAGCTCGCTCTCTAACAAACCAGCAGAGATGGCGCTGAAGTTGACAGCGATAAAGGGGGCATCACTGCGGGGGCTGCGCTGGTGCAAGGCACGAGCGATCAGTTCCTTGCCGGTGCCGGTCTCGCCGGTAACAAGGACCGGTGCCTCCGAAGGAGCGAGGCGGGTCAGAAGTCGGTCGATCTCGGCCATCGCCTCGGAGGCAAAGAGAAATGGGCGGTTCGGCTCCTGCCGTCGCAGAACGGCACGCAACTGGCGATTCTCCCGCGCCAGCCTCAGCCGTTCTTCGGCTTTCTTGACGGTCAGCAACACCTCGTCGGGCTTGAAAGGCTTGGAAATATAGTCGTAGGCCCCCTGACGCAAACAAGAAATAGCGGTGTCGATGTTGCCGTAGGCGCTCATCATGATCAGGGTGACGGGGAGGTGGCGTTTCTGGACCTCACCGAGAAAGGTTTGACCGTCCATCTGCGGCATACGGATATCGCAAAGAACCAGCTCCGCCGCCGAAGCCTCCAGCAGGCCCAGCGCCTCTTCACCGCTGCTCGCCGTCTCAACCACATAACCGGAGCGCTCAAGAACGAGACGCAGCATATGCCGCATCCCCTCTTCATCATCCACCACCAGAATCGGCTGTTTCTCTGTCGTCATGCGTCGGTCCCATCACGGGGGAGGTAGACGGTCATCGCCGTCCCTTGCTGAGGTGTCGAGTCGACCTCGATCCTTCCACCGGCATCGCTGATAATCCGCTGACAGACCGCCAGACCAAGTCCCTGTCCCTTTCCCGGCGGCTTGGTCGTAAAGAAGGGGTCGAAGAGGCGCTCACGCAGGTCCGGGTCGATGCCACTGCCGTCGTCGGCGATTTGCAGCCAGCACTCCTCTACGGCCTGGCCACTACGCAGAGTGATCGTCCCTTGCGGCGCCGCGTCACGAGCGTTCATCAGCAGATTCACGAAGACCTGCTGCAAACGGTGCTGTCGCATCGCCACCTCGGGCAAAGTAGCCAGCTGATCAATCACGCTCACCCTCTCAAGCCCCCCTTGCGCCGAGAGAATGGAGAGAGTCTCACGTAGCAAAGCGACAGGTTCAAAACGCCGCGTTTCTTCCTCTGCCGGACGGGCATAATCGAGCAGATCGCGAACCAGACGATCAATGCGCGCCACCTCCTGCCGCGCCCGCTCGGCGAGCTCCCCTTCGGGGCGTCCGACAAGATCGCTGCGCAGCAGCTCGAGGTAGCCGACCACCGCCGCCAACGGATTGCCAATTTCGTGCGCCATACCCGCGGCGAGTTCACCGACGGAAGCGAGCTGGGCACTGCGCACCACCTCATCTCGCGCCTTGGCCAGAGCCGCGTTCGCCTCAGTGAGTGAGCGAATATGTGCTTCGGTTTCGCCACGGCTCGTCTTGAGAGCGACCATCATCCGATTGAACGAATCGGTCAGGGTGGCGATCTCGCGCGGCCCCTCAGCAGTGAGCAACGGATCAAGCTCTCCGGCAGCGACCTGCTGAGTCATCCGGGTCAGACGCTGCACCGGCGCCACCACCACTCGCCCAAGCAGATAAACTCCGAAGAGGGTGAGCACGGCACCGTCGACCAAGACAAACAGGAGATAAACCCGGCGCAGATCACCAAGCTGATCAGCGATTGCGGCGAGCGGGGTGGTCAGCTGCACGGCACCAACAAAATCCCCCCCCCGCAACAAAGGGATCGTCACCCGAATCGTCCCCTCTTCGGCCCCGCTGCCGGGAAGCAGGGCCGGGGTGTAGTCGACCTTGAGCACCGATTCCATCTGCGCTTGGCTCTGACGCAGCTCAAGCAGCACCGGTTCAAACTCTCCATCACCACTATGGCCCGCCACAGAGAGATCCGGACTGACAACGACCCACGCAGTAAGGGGGATTGAGCTTGGCCACCGGCGACGTAAAAAATCGGCCGCGGAGAAAATCTCCCCCCCCCCCTTGGCCACCGCCTCGGCGGCAGCCTGTACGGTACGGGTATGACTTTCGATCAGGGCATTTTCCGTCGCCCGCAGCAACAACAGTCCAGCAAAGAGGAGCGCCGCCCCCATCAGCAGGACGAAATTAACCATGATTTCGCTGCGCAGCCCGATCTTTTCCCGCATCGTCATTTGCTCCTTCACTCAAACGCACGATAGCACAGCGTCCGGGCAGCAACAACTCTTCAGGCAGGATGAGCCTTTGGAATCACTGGCCAAATCCGTGTTGAACTGCTAAACGTCCGCGCAACTGACTCTACATCTCAAGGAGGCTCCCATGCCCCGTACCCCGGCCGTCGACCAGGAGTGCTGTATCTCCTGTGAAGTCTGTACCCAGGTCTGCCCCGATGTTTTCGTCATGGAAGGCGAAGAAGAGGGGCATGGCCACGATCACGCCCACGGCGAACACAAGTCGATCGTCCACAACCCCTTCGGGGCGCCGGAAGCAACGATTGAAGAGGCGATGGACCGCTGCCCCGCCGCCTGCATCTACTGGGTCGACTGACCTCGCCCTCCTCGTTTAAGCGCCGCTGCGCCCGGACTCTTCGTGTCGTCATCCCGCAACATCCACCTGCTCTACGCCTTCTCTTTTTTGAAGATGACCCTCTTTCCGATGGCGGTCATCACCCTCTTCTGGAAGGACGAGATCGGTCTGAGCCTCGGGGATATTCTGCTGCTGCAAGGCCTCTTCTCGCTGGCGACCCTGTTGATGGAATATCCCTCGGGGTATCTCAGCGACCGCCTCGGCTACCGCCCCGCCCTGATTGTTGCCTCGCTTTTCGGAGTGGCGGGGTGGATTCTTTACAGCGTCGCCACGACCTTTAACGGGGTGCTGCTGGCCGAACTGCTGCTCGGGGTCTGCTTTGCCTTTATCAGCGGCGCCGACACCGCCCTGCTCTTCGAAACCCTGAAAGTTCAAGGGCGGCAGCGGGAGTACCCCCGCTTTGACGGCCGCATGACCGGTCTCGCGCAGATCGGCGAAGCGGCCGGGGCGCTTCTTGCCGGCGTGATCTACGCCGCCTCGCCTCGCCTCCCCTTTGAACTACAAATCGGCATCTGGCTGCTTGCCCTCGCTCTGGCGCTGGCGCTGCGCGAAATCCCCGTTACCGTGGAGGAGTCACCCACTGCCCCCCGTTCTCATCTTGCCGCGGCGTGGCAGGTCGGGCACGACGCTCTGCGCGATCCCTACCTGCGCAGCACCCTCATCCTCACCACCTTGCTCGGTATCGCCTCATTCTACCCGGTCTGGCTGATCCAACCAGCGATGCAGGAGAACGGCGTACCGCTACCGTGGTTCGGACCGATCTGGGCCGGGGCCAACATCACCGTTGCGCTCTTCTCTTTCTACAGCCACCGCGCCGTCGCCTTCTTCGGCATTAAATCGCTGCTGGGACTCTTCACTCTGCTGATTCTCGGCGGCTACCTCGGCCTTGGGCTCTCTCATGCCCTCGGCGCCTTTTTCTTCTATTACCTGCTCACCGCCATGCGGGGGCTACAAGGTCCGATGTTCCGCCACCTGTTGCAGCAAGCGAGTCAGCGGCACAACCGCGCCAGCATCCTCTCACTCAAATCATTCCTCTTTCGCCTTCTCTTTGTCGCCACTGGCCCGCTCATTGGTCAATTTGCCGACAGGTCTGGACTGTTCAACGCCTTTCTCTTGCTCTGTGGCCTCTTTGCATTCACCCTTCTCATCGCCATTCCTCCTTTTCTCAGGCAGCTCACGATCATTAAGGAGGTCTGACCTGAGTTAAAAAAAACGCCCCGGCATCTTACGATACCGGAGCGTCTTGTCTTTTCATCTGGACCGTGCGACTAGTCGCCCTGCAGCACCTTCACCACCTGATCCAGCGCTTGGCCGCGGTGACTGATGCCGTTCTTCTCATCGAGAGGAATTTCAGCCAGACTCTTCTGTTTATCAGCAAGCCAAAAGAGGGGGTCGTAGCCGAAACCACCGTCACCCCGAGGAGAAGAGAGGATTTCCCCTTCGAGCCGACCGGAAAAATAGCGGCACTCGCCTTCTGGCAGACAGAGCGCCATAACGCAGACGAAGGCCCCCTGACGCCTTTCCGGAGGCACAGCAGAAAGCTCGCGTAGCAGCTTGGCGTTGTTGGCGGCATCGTCGGCATCCTCACCAGCATAGCGGGCAGAATGAACTCCTGGGCGACCATCAAGTACAGCAACCTCGAGACCAGAATCGTCGGCGAGGGTCATCCGGCCTGTGGCAGCAGCGATGGTCTGGGCCTTCTTGGCGGCGTTCTCGGCGAAGGTGTCACCATCTTCGATGACCTCGGGGAGATCGACGAAGACATCCATCCCCAGCACCTCGATATCGATCCCTTCAAGACGGCGACGGATCTCCCTCAGCTTGCCGGCATTGCCGGTGGCGACCACCAGTTCCATTATCCCTCCAGCGCCAGCTCTTGCAGACGGACGATCTCGGCGCACCCTTTCAGGGCGAGATCACGCAGGGCGTCGAGCTCGGCGCCGGTGAACGGCTCATCCTCAGCCGTCCCCTGTACTTCAACGAAGCGACCGGAACCAGTGATAACAAAGTTCATATCGACCCCGGCGCGGGAATCTTCCTGATATTCAAGATCGAGCAGCGGCACCCCATCGACAATGCCGACGCTGACCGCAGCAACACTCTCTTTCAGCGGAGAAGCCGGGAGCAGGCCACGCTTGACCAGCCCATTGAGGGCATCGGCGAGCGCCACATAGGCACCGCTGATCGAGGCGGTGCGGGTGCCGCCATCAGCTTGCAAAACGTCACAGTCGATGAGGATGGTGCGCTCACCAAGGGCTTCAAAGTCGATCACCGCCCGCAAGGAGCGACCGATCAGGCGTTGGATCTCGTGGGTGCGACCGCCGAGCTTCCCCCTGACCGCCTCACGCGGCGAGCGGCTGTGGGTGGCACGGGGGAGCATGGCGTACTCGGCGGTGACCCACCCTTTACCCTGTCCACGCAGAAAGGGGGGGACATTCTCTTCAACGGTGGCGTTACAAAGAACCCGGGTCTCGCCGAAGCAGACCAGCACCGAACCTTCAGCGTAGCGGGTGAAATTGCGGGTAAAGGTGACAGGCCGCAGGGCATCAGCGCTGCGCTCGGTACGACAAAAGGGGGTCTCACTCACAGGTTTTTCTCCTTCAACATCTGGATGTAGTTTTCAAGCCCTTCATAAAGGAGCGAAGCAACCGCTGCACTCCCTTCGGGATCGGTGAGCCGGGTCAACTCTTCGGGATTGGTCAGATAACCAACTTCCACCAGCACCGTCGGCAGACTGCCGCGACCTAGGGGCAAGAGCGGCGCGCGCAGCAGTGGCGGGGTCGCAGACTCATCACTCAGCGCCTGTTGCAGCGCCAGCGCCAATGTCTCGCTCCCATCGGCAATCGGCTCACCGGCAGCATCGCTTTGACGCGGCCGGATAAAAAGGACACTCCCCTTCGCTTCGGGAGAGAAGCTCCCTTGGGCGTGGAGGATAATGAGAATGTCGGCGTCATCGTTACGAGCCGGGGCGAAGTGTTGCTCGCGGGTCAGAGTGTAATCTTTATCACGGCTGAGATAAACCGGGATGTCGAGGTGCATCTTGATCTTTTTCTCGAGCTTCCCGGCAATCGCGAGAACAACATCTTTCTCTTTGACGCCATCGGGACCGATCACCCCGGTATCTTCACCGCCATGTCCGACGTCGATGGCAACACCGCGCAGGGTGGCGACCGCATCGCTGGCCTTGCGTTCAAGCAAGAAGGAGAAAAGACCGTCAAGCCCCTCTTCTTCGGCCTGATCAAGACGAGCCGGCGGCTCGAGATTACGGTAATAGATCGGCTCATCAAGCAGGGCCGCGAGATGCATGATCACCATATCTTCAGCAAGACGCAGCTTGCCGTCGATAAAACGCGGCGGATGCTCCACCGGGATCATCTCTTCGCCAAGCCGCAAAAAATGGCTCCCCGGTGAGACAACCGCTCTCCCTCGTGGGGTACGAATACGATAAAGATGCTTGACCGAATCCCACTTGCCAGTGAGCCCAAGCGGTTCAAGGACCTCGTCAGCAGGAAGGTAGGGGAGGCCGTCACGTAGATAGACCTCGTCAATCAGAGTCGGGGTGCGACTCCCCAGAGCAATCTCAACCTGCGCCGTGGCCGTAAGCGGTAGCACGAGCAGGAAAAGAACAAGAAATAGACAACAACGGTTCATACCGACCTCACAAAAAAAGAGCTCCTGTATACCCTCATCCCCCGTATCGAGTCAACGGCAGGGAGGCCGAGAACAGGTTTACACCTCGACCAGACGCTTACCGCGTCGGGCTTTCAGTTCGAGAGCGTCGATCAAGCGGCGGGTGAAGATCCGCTCAAGCTCTTTCTGATGTTTTTGACTGCGACGGGTCACCGGAATCTGCCCCCCGGCAATCATGGCGTGCCCCCCGGCGGTTCCGTAACCGGCCGCCACCTTGCGAATCACCTCACCAACGCCGACATCATGGCAACTGGAGCGTATGGAGAGGAGGATCTCATCGCGGTAACACCCCATGCCAAAGACGGTTTTAATCCCCTCGGCGGCGAGAAGAAAGTCGGCCATCTCGGCAACTGTATCGGGATTGTCGATGTTGTAGAGGTTAAAGACGAGCAAAGAGTCGTAAATACGAGCATTCTCCAACGCCCGATTAAAGACCCCAAAATAAGCACGAGCCCTCTTGGGATGGGTGATGCGATAGAGAATACGGTTATTACAGAGCTGGGCCAGCGACAGGTAGGCGGCGCGATCGGCCGCCCCCCCTTCCCGCCCCAGCTCTTGCGTCTCGGACTTGATGGCGTAGTAGATGATTGTCGCCAGCTTGGTGTTCACCGAGACTTCCTGAGCCAACAGATATTGAAAAAGGATGGTGGCACAGGCACCAAAACCAACCCGCACATCGCTGAAGCGACAGTCGCTGGTCGTCGGGCGCAGGGGATGATGGTCGATCACCAGATCGACGGGGCGTTCAACCGGCCAGGAGTTGTTGCCGGTCCCCGGCTGGGTATCGACCATGCAGACCACCGTATAGTCATCAGGACGAATCTTGGCGAAGGGGATGACGTTGATCTCGAGCTCCCGCACCATCGCCCGATTCTCGCCGCGGCCGATGATGCCGCCGAAGGTGATGGTCGCCTCCTGCCCGGTTTTAATAAGGAGAAGGTGCTTGAGGGCACAAGCCGAGGCAAGGGAGTCGGGATCGGGGTTGTCGTGGCAGACAATAAGTATCCGCCCCCGTCCCCGCACCCCTTCAACGATGGCCGCCGACAATTCGCGGGACCGGGTCATATCAACGCTCATAGCGTCACTCCTTGAGACGACGTGCAATGGAAACAGGCGAGACGGACGGCCTCTGCGGGCGAATCCGCGGTCATTACCCCTTCGAGATGCGACCAGCGGCCCAGAACCACCACCGGACGACCAATTTTAAGAGCGGCAGCAATCTCCGAAAGGGTTCCGTACTCCCCCTCGACCGCTACCAGAGCTGTCGCACTCTGAGCAATCACCACATTGCGGGCATGGCCAAGATTGGTCGGCAAGGCGTAGGTAAGATACGGATTCCCCGTCGCCGCATCGCTACCGGGGAGCAGGCCGAGGCTGACCCCACCGGCCTCTTGGCACCCTTTCGCCGCGGCTTCCATCACCCCACCAAGTCCGCCGCAAAGCAGGGTTGCCCCCTGTCGGGCAATCTCAGCCCCGACATCAAAGGCGAGCTCCGCCGTTGCCGTGTCGCAGCGACCGGCTCCAATCACGGCAATCAGGGTCTGCGGCATCGTTTTATCCTCATCAATGTTTCAGTCCCCGAGCATAGCGTTTCAGCCAAAGACTGTTAAGCACCACCGAGACACTGGAAAAAGCCATCGCCAATCCAGCGAACTCGGGTTTGAGCTGCCATCCGAAGGGGGGATAGAAAAGCCCCGCCGCCAAGGGAATGCCGATGACATTGTAGAAGAACGCCCAGAAAAGGTTCTGGCGAACCTTGCCCAGTGTCTTGCGCCCGAGCCGAATTCCCCGCTCGATATCAAGCAAGTCACCACGCACCAACACCACCTCGCCGCTCTCCTTGGCGATATCACTGCCGCTACCGATGGCGATACCGACATCCGCCTGGGCCAGTGCCGGAGCATCGTTGATGCCGTCGCCAACCATCGCCACCCGATAACCGGCACTCTGATAACGCCGTACTACCTCAAGTTTATCCACTGGCAGGACCTCGGCCTCGACCCCGTCGATGCCGATCCGATCAGCGACCGCCCGGGCAGCGGCAAAGCGATCACCGCTGACC
>PKUF01000120.1 GCA_002869635.1 Desulfuromonas sp.
ATCTTCAAACATAACTGGCCTCCTTGCTCTATTGGAGACCATTTTTACCCAACCCTGTGACAGCTTATGTCAGTCACTGGAGCGTTGTGCATAACCAGAAAATATTTTATTATTTTTTATCACTACTGTCCGGTTAACAGTTGAATAAATTCAGCTGGTTATCGTCTTGAAGCTCCGATATTTGTTTGAGAGCGTCCGCAACCAACGATGAAATGGGCTTTTTCTCGAACAAATTGACCTCCAGAATTTGTAAAAAAGTGTAGAGCTGACAAGGGAGATTGAGCTTCTTCTTGGCAATCACAACCAACAGATAGATGCTCAGGGCAACCCAGATCTGACTCTTCACCGCATTGATCGATGTTCCGTAAACCGGCTTGATCCGTAGGTGCTGTTTGACCCATTTAAAAATAGTTCCACTTGCCAGCGCTGCTTGTAGATCTCAGCAACGGTGAGTGCAGGAATCGTGAAATTGTTGGTTAAAAACACCAGCCGCTTGTCGCGTTCTTTATCAACATAACTGACCCGGCGTAATTTCTCTGGGTAGTCGTTTTTCGATTTGTAGGTCACCAGGGCAATGGTTTGATCCGCTCTGATGCCAGCGTCTTTGTCTTTTGGTGCAGAATACAAACGCTTAAAGCGCAGGTTGCCTTTTGCTCTGACGATAAAGAATGCACCCTGCTGGTGAAGCGTATGCAATCGGGCGAAATCGATGTACGCTCGGTCCATGGCGTAGATGGCATCTTCGGTAACGGGTAAAGTGTCGAGCATCCTGACATCGTGAACCTTGCCGGTCGTAACCGTTACGTAAGTGGGAATAGCTCCCCGAAGATCGATCAGCGTGTGCATTTTCACTGCGGCCTTTGTTCTCCGAAATTCGGCCCAAGGGAAGAGGCTCAAACACAGGTCGATCGTTGTTGAATCGAAGGCATATAGCGGTTGATCAAGTTCAAGAGCGAAAGGCTCATCTTGGTAAAGCTGCTGAGCGATCCGAATCAGGACTTGGCCAAAATCCTGAAAGATGCGCCAATCTCTGCGTTCATTGGCATCCGCCAGAGTGGAGCGTGAGACGGAACCTCGAAAACCAACGTGGTAAAGCTTCTCCCGGTGGGAGTTTAAGCAGGTTTCGATGTCGCGCAGGCTCTCACGACCAGACATCTGGGCATAGGCGAGACACAGAAACTGATCGAATGTGGAAAAGCTTCTGGCTCTGTGGTCGCCGCGATAACGGCGAACGCACAGATTGAAATCATGCCGCGGTAGAAACTGCAGCAGTTGCCGGAAAACGGTCTGACCGGAATTCATAGATGCCCTCCTGCGAATGCAGAAAGGTATCAACCCACGTTGTTGGGGCGAATTCAAATCGAAAACGGAACAGTTATGTCAAAGAACCATTATTCTCAACGACTTACATCGTTGCGTTATTTTTCAACCGGACAGTAGTGATTTTTTATGAATAAAATAATTTTTAGAAAATCAATATGATTTGTTTTTGTTGTCTAATGCCAAGGAGAAAATCAATGGGATTCATCAAACTTTTGTCTGTAGTGATAATATTTTTTTCGCTAATCACATCTGGATTTGCAGATCAAAAATATTTTGAATCTTCTGTGTCTAGAAATTGTAAAATTTCACAAGAGAAATATTTCATTAAAAATCACCATAGAGGCAGTGGTTTGCGACCCTTTGGCGCAAAGTGTAGTGAAAATTTAGACTGTATGAGTAATTATTGTATAGACGAATACCCTTATGATGGTGTTGAGCAAAAAAGATGTTTGGTTAACCCATTAGGCCTGAATGTTGTTCTCGGTCCAATTATAGGAGCTGAAATAACTGTTTCACCATTGTATTCCCATGATGAAGTTATTCTTTCTGGAACTACACAGGATGATGAGGATTTAGATAGGGCAGGATGGGTTCAGTGGGATCAGTACGAAATGCCAGAAGGTTATAATGAGACCCCTCTCTATCTCGTTGTTACAGGGGGTGTTGATATTGATGCCAATGATGACCGTGTACGTGATCCCGTCCCGACACCTAACGATATAAGGCTCGAATTTGTTTTACCGACCACTGATGAATTGTCTGATTTGCAGATAATTGCTAACCCGTTACTCGAATACGCAAATCGATACGTATTTATAAATACCTATAATGAAACAGAGCGGACACCCGAAGAAATCAGAACAATCCTGAGAAGGATTGCTAAATCGCTTATAAGGGAAGATGTTGATGGTGATGGTGAGATTGGCTGGAAAGATATCTTGCGATTTCACCCGTTAGCTGATCAAAATAAAACTAGAGTTCCATGGGATAAAGTAATTGATGATATTTACAGACGTAGAAATAATTATTTTGCAGAGTTTGCGGTTCGCTATGCGAACCGTGATATAATAGACAAATCATCACTCAAGCCATTAGGCTATAACAGCGATGAAACTTTTAATGACAATACTTCATCGACGTTTTGGTTGTTGTTTAGTACGAATAAAAATGGATATGACCTTTGCGATTTGTACGAGAGCCAAGGTCTTCTTGGCGGTTCCGTTATCCTTCCAGATAGTTATAAAATTTCATATTCTAACAGTGAAGGAGTATATTACGACATAGGAACTCCCCCCTTATATACGCAAATCATGCCGAGTGAAGAGAAAAACACTTGTTTTGATTGTATAGCTAATGCTGCTGTCGGAGGTGACATCATAGATCCGAAAGTTGCACCTCCCGGCCCTTACGAAATATATTATTCTACAGTAGATGGTCTCTCCCATTCTGAGACTATGTATGTTTATGAAAACTCTAACGTAAATGATTACTACGTCTGGCCTAAAGTTGAAGTCGATGAGAATGGTTTCTTAGATTCCATAAGTTGGCAGTTCGAAGATAATAACGGTATTCAATTGGATGACCCACCAGTCCTTATTGCGAATCAATATGTTACACCGATATTCGGCAGTATAAAAAAATTAAATACAATTTTGCATGAACCTGGATATTATATAATCGATGAAAAGTCTCCTTTTTATTTGTTTGATGGATCATTAAACCTCACTGATCTCAGTTCAGTTGAAAATTTATACAACGCTGAGAAAAAGATTTATTATGAAGATATTGGGCAAATCGGCATTGTGATTGAGAATGGTGATGGAACAAGTAGGCAATATGATTTCACTGTTCAAGCTGGTGATTATAGTCCTGTAAGGGTTGACTCTTATTTTGAAAATAACAAATTTTATGTAAATTACATACCAGCACCACAAACTGGAACAGCTATTCAAAAGGTAAAATATCGAATCGCTTCTGAATTCGGCATTTTTAATGACCCATGGATAGAAATAGATGGTGATAGTGCTGTTATCGATATTCAAAAAGGATCTTATTCTATATGGACTGCTGCAAAAGATAGTACAGGATTTTATTCTGTTCCTGTTATGTATGAATTTCCTAAATAATTTATCTAAAAAACAACCTTAATCTGGCCTATAAAAGTCCCATTAATAGAACTTTTATAGGCCACCATCAATAGAACACCAAAAGGCCCCTTCCGCTCTGAAGGGGCCTTTCTCAAAAGTCACCACTTTTATCAATAAACCGCCCCAGCCTGAGCCATTAGGCCGGGTCTTTCCAATAAATTCTGCTGCAACTCTTTCTCGGATCATCTAGGGACAAATCGGATAAATTATTACTTGGCATCTCATGCCTTGGAAGTCTCGCTGATTGATCGGCAAGGGAGGGGTTTTCAGCAACCGCAGGAAATTCCTTCGGCGCCGTCTTCACCGGTACCTTCCGTCGGGTATCCGTCCCGCTTCCACCAGTCGAGTCCGCCGAGCAGTTCCTTGACCTGAAAACCGAGATCAGCAAGTTTCAGGGCGCCTTTGGTCGACGCTTTGCAACCGATGCCGTCGCAATAGTTGACGTAGGCCTTGTTTTTATCGAGAGCGGCAGTGGTTTCGGCTGTCATGCTGCGATGGGGAAAGCTGATCGCCGTGGGGATATGTTCACGGGCATAAGCTTCCGCTGAACGGGCATCGATGATGACAAGACCATCGCCATTGCGCAGCGCCTCAGCCAGATCCCAGGAGTCGGTTTCATACATCAATTTTGCCCGATAAAATTCACTTTGGTTCATAGCCGGTCTTTCTGCCAGGCGGGCATGAAAAGGAGGGAATCTTTCACGCCAGAATAACAAAAAAACCCCGCAGACAAAATGCCGCAGGGTTTTTTTACGGGTGCTGAAACTGAAGAGGATTAGCAGGCGGTGGCGTAGTCGTCAGCTTCAACGCTTTCGGTCAGGACCGAAAGGAAAGAGTCCTGCTGCGGATCCTTGATGATCTCAACCAGGTCGTGGTTGATGGACCAGGATGCGCCGCACAGGCTGCACTCAAAGATATCCTCTTTGAAGCCTTCGGAGTGGAGATCCATTTCTTTTTGATCGATACAATGGCATACGGGACATTGCATGCTGTTCACCTCTTTCTGTTGGTTTGAAAATCTTTCTTGATCGTGATTATAGTCGTCTCCAAACATTTTGCAACGAAAAAAACGCCGTGATTACAATGGTTTAGCTCATTTATGTTTTACTGAATAGACCATTGTTTAAAATTGGTCTGTCCAATTGTTGGGCTAAAGGTATTCTGGGCGAATGATTTTTTCAGCCCGTATACCGGTCATAAAACCGATTTTCTCTTTGTGACCTGCTTATGGGTGTTTCGCCGGTAACGAACCGAAGCGGCCTGCGCGTCTGAAACCGGGCGCCTGCGATATGTGCTGACGTCCTCGGTGGGATTGGCTTCGGGTTGGGATCAGCCCCCTGAAAAAACGGCTTTAAGCCGTATACGGTGGGAGTTTTGTCTCCTGCTACGGGTTCATATAGAGAAGCGCTGCGGAGCTGAAAGTTGATCGTAGAGGGCGCATCCCCGGTGCCAGTCGGCACAGTTGTGTCGCGCATGGATTGTGGACGTCTGCGAGGCTGGTGCGCCCATCGGTGACCTGATGAGGTAATAATCGAGAAGAATGGGAAAGCTGTTTTATAAACGAACACTAAAAAAAGCGGGAAGTGGCCATTAAAGTCACTTCCCGTTGAATTTTTTTTTCGATTGCTCGAAATCCTGAACAAAAAATGGCTGAAACATCTCTCCAAACGGAGAAAACAGCACATTTGTATTGATGAGCTCAGATGTTATTTCCTCAGCAGACGATCTCCCAGGTGATGTTGAGGAAGGATTTATACATCATGCTGACCCCGCAGTATTTGTCGTGTGACAGCTCGATCGCTTTTTTCAGTTTGTCCGTATCCAGATCTTTGCCGCTGAACTCGTAAATGAGATGCATGCTCGTGTATTGCGATGGGGTCTCTTCCGACTGCTCGGCTTCGACCTTGACAACGAGGTCGTCAATCTCGACGCGCATCTTCTTGAGGATCATCGCCACATCTACGCCGGTGCAGCCGGCCAGGGCCGACAGCATCAGTTTCTTGGGGCTGGGGCCGGCGTTGTCACCGCCGTACTCGGTCGGCACATCGGTCAGGACACGATGGCCGTCGATATGGGACTCGAATTGCAGGTTGCCTTTCCAAACGCTTTCGATTTCAGTCTTCATGGGGCCGATTCCGGATGCAGGCCGCGGTCCGGGGGGGGGCCGGTATGCGGGAACTTGATTACTTGCTGCCGCTCAGGTATTCGCCAAGGAATTCCTGTTTGAAAGCGGGATAATCCCCGGCTTCGATTGCCGCCCGCGCGCCGGCAACCATGTTCAGGTAGAAGCGCACGTTGTGGATGGCGGCCAGGGTCGCCGAGAGGATTTCATTGGCGTTGTACAGGTGATGCAGGTACGCACGGCTGAAATTGCGGCAGCAGTAGCAGTCGCAGGACGGATCGACCGGAAAGAAATCGCGCCTGAAGTTACGGTTGGTCAGACGAATCTTGCCGCGTTTGGTAAACAGGGTGGCGCTGCGGGCATAGCGGGTCGGAATGACGCAGTCGAACATGTCCATGCCGCGCTCGATCGATTCGAGGATGTCTTCCGGCAGGCCGACCCCCATGAGGTAACGCGGCTTGTGCTTCGGCATGAACGGCTCGGTGTACTCGACGACCTTCTTCAGCAGCTCCAGCCCCTCGCCGACGCTGACGCCGCCAACGGCATAACCGGGAAAGTCCATGGCCGTCAGCTGCTCGGCACATTCGCGGCGCAGATCGTCATAGATACTCCCCTGGACGATCCCGAACAGGGCCTGATCTTCACGGCTGTGGTGCTTGAGGCAGCTCTCCGCCCAGCGCAGAGTCTTCTTGATCGACTTGGCGGCGTAATCGTGGGTCGCCGGGTAGGGGATGCACTCGTCAAAGGCCATGATGATGTCGGCGCCGAGGTCGTTTTCGATCTGCATCGCTTCCTTCGGGCCGAGGAAGATTTCCTCGCCGGTGAATTCGTGACGGAAATGAACGCCGTCCTCGCCGATCCTCTTTTTCGGTAGTGAAAAGACCTGGAAGCCGCCACTGTCGGTCAGAATCGGCTTGGACCAGTTCATGAATTTATGCAGCCCGCCCGCTTTCTTGACCAACCCTTCACCCGGTTTCAGGTGCAGATGATAGGTGTTGGAGAGGATGATTTGTGCCTCGGTTTCTTCGACCTGGGCGGGGGTCAGGGCTTTGAGCGCGCCGTGGGTGCCGACCGGCATGAAAATCGGGGTTTCGATGGTGCCGTGCGGGGTTTCGAGCCGACCACGACGGGCCCGGCTTTTCGGGTCTTCCTTCAATAATGTGAACTGAAACATTCAGTTTTTCTCCAGGTTGTTTTATCCTTTTAGTTCTGGCGACGTATTGTTTCGCGAGTTGTGCGACGCCATCAAAGATAGACGTATAGCAAATCCTTCTACGCGGCGCAATCGGCGAGGATTTATTTCATGGGTTACCAGGCTCCTTTCCCGACACAGCTTGAAGAGGTTGAATTCCTGCGCCTCTATTTTCACCTGGAGGTGCGGGCGGACTTCGAGTTGCCGGAGCTCGGTCTGCTGCAGCTGCGGCGCGAACTGCTCGCTGCCCTGAAGGTTCTGCAGCGGGAACGGGATCCGGAAGCTGTCGCGGAGATCAGGAGTGTGTTCTTTCCCGATCTGCCTGATGATCCGGTGCTGGTTCGGCGGCTGCAGAAACCGGCGCCACCCCTGGTGCTGGCACCCGCCATCAATGTGGCCGGGCGGTTGCAGGCTGGCGGGCGTATTCTTCTCCCGGTGCTGCTGTTCGGGGCGGCGATTCATCACCTTGAAGATTTTATCGATCTTTTTGAACAGGTCGGTCAGCAGGGGCTCTACAAAGGTGAGGGGTATTTTTTCGTTGAAGCGGTTGAGTGCGAGGATGCCTCGGGGGTGCGTTCGATCCTCCGGGATGCCACGGAACCGCGACGGGAGTTGACGCCGCCGGTCAGCGACCTAGCCTGGTGGCTGGAACGGCTGCGGCTGCTTGGCAGCGGCTGCCGCATCGAACTGCTCAGCCCCCTGCGCCTGCTGAGCCGGGGGAAGCCGCTGTTCAAAGCCGACTTTGCCGCACTCTTCCCCTTCATCCTGCGCCGGGTCAGCAGCATGCTCGCCCACTGCGGGCCGGTTGACCTGGGAGATGACGCCGGGTATTTCCTTACCCAGGCGGGTCGGTTGAGCACCGTCGCTAATCGCCTGCAGTGGAAGGACTGGCGGCGGCTCAAACGGAGCGACGGAAACCTCGATCTTGGCGGCTTGATGGGCTATCTGGAGATCGCGGGGGATGAACTGGCCGATATCGCCTGGCTGCTCAGGCTCGCCAGCCTCTTCAATATCGGCAAGGGGGCGGCCTACGGGGCCGGGCAATTCCGTCTGATCGATCTGCCCTGAGCCGTTTGAGTCAGGGATTCGGGTGCGTTATAGTCTTTTGAGGAGGTGTGTTTATGACAAATGCCTGGGATGAACGTAAGAAAGCGTTGGAGGAAGAATATTTTCATAAACAGGAGCAGGAGGCGATCGCCAGGATGAAACAGCAGAATGCCCTGAATCATTGTCCGAAGTGCGGAGAACAACTCGAAGCGAAGACTTTTCACGGGGTGCCGCTGGATCAGTGTCCTGGTTGCCAGGGGGTCTGGCTGGGGCAGGAAGATCTGCGGATTCTGGCCCAGAAGGACCATCGAAACTGGTTTGAACGCTGGTTCGAGAAATGACATCCAGCACGGCAAAACGACTGCCGCTGCACGTCATCAGCCTGTTCGGGCGAATATTGCTTGCAATAACTTCGTAAGTCAGTGTTTTATTGACCGGCAAAGACTCAGCATAAATGCGGAAATACATGTGCGATGTACTGATCCAGTGATTCGAATAAACAAAAAAATAATGAATCGAATATTTAAAGGAGGTATGTGATGCTCTGGTTTCTTCTTTTTATTGTCCTGATTGGCGCGGGTTTCTATTTCTATCAGGAACTCTTGACCATCCAGCGTGAAATTCGCGAAGAACAGCAGGCGGCTCTGGAGTCCGAAGCTGAGGTTGTCGCTGACAAGGCGGTGCCCGCTGCTGAAGAGGAGGCCGGTGAGGCCGACGAGAACGCTGCCGAACCGGCGGTTGTTGAAGAGGAGCCGACCCTGGAAGGGGCCCTGCTCAAGGCGGTCAGTGCTGCACCGGGTTTGTTGCAGTCAGAGATCTATCCGGAGTTTCCCGATTACACGCGCAAGCAGCTGCAGCAGGCGCTCAGAAAGCTCGAGGATGCGGGCGCGCTGCGGCGTGAGAAGCAGGGGAGCAGTTACCTGCTCTTTCCGGCGGAATAAGACCTTTTGTCTATAAGCTCCTCCTTCCTCCTTGACGGGGGCAGGCTGGGATGGGGGTGGAATTTTGAAAAGCCCCCTCATCCGACGACCACCTTCTCCTTTGGGGAGAAAGGAAGCGAGCGGAGCTTGAAACAATAAAAAAAACGGTGAGCGGATTATCCGCTCACCGTTTTTTGTTTCTCTTATCCGCGCTGTTGTTTAACGCAGGTTGTAAAACACATCCTTGCCGCTGAAGACGGCGGTATCGCCGAGTTCATCTTCAATGCGCAGGAGCTGGTTGTACTTGCAGACGCGGTCGGTCCGGCACAGGGAACCGGTTTTGATCTGGCCGGCGTTGGTGGCAACCGCCAGGTCGGCGATGGTAGTGTCTTCGGTCTCGCCGCTGCGGTGAGAAACGACGGCGGTGTAGCCGGCACGCTTGGCCATTTCGATCGCTTCCAGAGTTTCGGTCAGGGTGCCGATCTGGTTGACCTTGATCAGGATGGAATTGGCGATCCCTTTGTCGATCCCTTCCTTCAGGATCTTGGTGTTGGTGACGAACAGGTCGTCGCCGACGATCTGGATTTTGTCGCCGAGCTTCTCGGTCATCAGCTTCCAGCCGTCCCAGTCGTTTTCGGCCAGGCCGTCCTCGATGGAGATGATCGGATAACGATCGACCAGGTCGGCGTAGAAGTCGACCATGTCGGCAGCCGATTTCTTCGGCTGGGCTTCGTTCTCGAGGATGTAGGTGCCGTCCTTATAAAGTTCGGAAGCGGCGACATCGAGGGCGAGCAGGACGTCTTCACCTGGTTTGTAACCGGCAGCCGCAATCGCTTCCATGATGACTTGCAGGGCCTCTTCGTTGCTCTTCAGGTTCGGGGCGAAACCACCTTCGTCACCGACGGCGGTGTTGTAGCCCTTGCCCTTGAGGACCTTCTTCAGGG
>PKUF01000076.1 GCA_002869635.1 Desulfuromonas sp.
CGCGTTGACCAGTCGCTTATCAAAGAGCGAAAAGATTTAATCTTTTTCGTGTGCGGATATCTCTACCCCTTGACAGCCGGGGGCCTGATACGTGTTAGAGCATCATTCACATTTTGACAAAGCGGTATTGACAGTCCTCAATAAGCGGCTAATGTTGCCAAGTGATTGGTTGATACGTTGTTCCTCAGTTAACCATTCATTGGCTTTTCTTAAATAGTCACATGATTTTGCATCCCGGTATTTATTGAAATAGCGAATTGAATGATCGGCATAGGTCATTGCGTGAAATGCCTTTCGAATATCTGCCGTATAACATTGCTCTAAGGCGTCCATGCTTTCGTCAAGAGCCCTTCTAACGTCGATTGAATTATCCCTATCTATGTTTGCCTTAAATTTGATAATTGCATAAGAGTTTTTTATCGACCAGTTTTTCGATCCCGCTCTAGATACTGCTTCGTCTATTATCTTAAAGGCACTTTGATGATCTCTTCTTCGACTTAAATACAAGGCCTTTTGTTGTAGGTTGAAAGGTGATGGGTGCTTTTTATATATGATGTCATATATTTCACTTCCTTTTTTAGTGTTAGGGTATGCCCTTTCAAAAAGTCTTGCGTCATACCCGCGCCTTTTAAAAGAATCGAAATTGGGGATTGAATATCGGCTAACGTTATTATGGAATCTTGTAAGCATCTTTGCTAAATCAGATGTAGAAGACACACTGTAAATTAAGTCTGCAAGTAAATTTGATCTTATATTGAAGTAATCCTGGCTTTCATCCCCCAATTCACCGACGCATTCGGAAATACTACTGCCAAGCATTTCAATGAGATCGTAAATTTCTCTATAATCATTAATTGACTTTTCAAAATAACCAAGAATTACGTCCATAGATGCGACACTTCTACAGGTGTGCAAGTAGCATGTAAGAAGAAAGAGCTCTACTAGCCTTTGATCGCTACTCTTTAAGTCTTTTAGTACGTTTTTAAACCTTTCTCTGATTCTTGGGGTTTTGCAGTTCTTCTCGATAAATTCGTAAAGAGAATCACGCTCTTCTTTTTTATAAGTCTTAGTTGACCTGATATCTGCTGGTATGTTTTCAATTATTTTCTGTTGATCAGAAAGATTAAGCTCTGTGACATCAATAACAGTTGTCGATTTAGACAGGAATCTACTGTTAGATGACGATAAGTATGCATAGTCACGCTCAGCAAATATAAAACGAGCCCCTTTTATTCTCGAAAGTACTTCAAGGGCTTCAAGTGAAGATTGAATTTCATCAATAAAAAACATTGATGGTTTATTTTCAATGGCCGATAAGAAGGTATAAGCTTTTCCCTTCGAAATGTTTTTAACGAAAAACTTGAAGCCGTTGAAATCATAGAACGCTGCCAATTGCATCAAGAGTGTTGTTTTGCCAGTTGCTGGTCCGCCAGTAATTAAGATGTTTTTGCCACGATTTATTTCTTCCTCAATTTCATCGTAAAAACGAACACGGATAACACGCGGCGAGTATATATCACTCCATTCCGGAGTGCTTCCTACGAAAAAATCCTGAATTGCCCTATGCTTGAGACTTGAGTTGCTTGGCACCGAGTATTCAGGGAATGGGTGCTTGCCTACGCCCATGCCCTCAGAGAACATCTCAGAATCATTGGCGATACTTTTTAGGTACTTGAGGAGGTCTTCAGTGTCAGATTTGATTATTTTTAAGCCTATCGACTTGTAGTAACTAATTTCACCTTCTTCTACAAAGTCAGGGTGTACTACGATCCACGCATCTTTCTGATTGTGCTGCTTCAGTGCATTAGAAAATGCTTGCAGAGTCCCGGCATCTCTAAGCGCATAACCCCAAAACAAGGTTGGGTAGCGGCCCATGAGGGTTGTCAAATAATTCCAGCGAGAAGGGTCACTGGAAAAAGTACTTGCAATATCGAGATCACCAAATATTAGTTCCGACTCTTTGTCTAGTACCGATCCGTGCAGGTAATAGTAATCTATTGCCTGCTTGTCTCTAAAACTTGCACCATGCAAATTTGCATCATTGACGTATTTCTTTGTGCTTGTTTCAAAAATCTTTTGAAATAAATTGTCGATATTTGTAGTAAATACATTTTTTATTTCGAAACTATCTAAACATCCGTAAAGTTCGCTAAACTCACCAATTGTAAACCTACTGTATAAGTATTTGTACAATTCATCCTTTTGAGTTTTTGCGACCATAGTACAAAATCTCGGCAGGTCAAGAATCTTAGGAATGTCAGAAAAATTCTCCGACAATTCAGTTCTTAATTTGTCCCCAATTGGTAAGGGCTCTCCAGATAAATCTTTAGATAATAATGAAAAACCTGCGCCAGTGAATAAGTTTATTCCTGCAGCCAAGTGTTTTTCAAATGTGCTTTTGTATTCAATTTCCATAATTTCCTCTTTATAAATATTTGCTCTAACGGTTCGATTTAAGCGGCAGCGGACATACGATCGCGGATCACAATTGCTTTCGAGACACGCCGCTGTTTCACTGTCCGCTTGAAATGCTTGTTAGCAGGCCATTATTCTTTTGTATTTTTCTCTTTTTGATTCTTTCTGTTCCAACGGTTGCCTGGGATAAACCAACCGAATATCAACATTTCAGCTACCATTCTAAGTTTGTCGGAAAAACTATATTTTTTAATTTCTTTGTTTTCTTCTGTTTTATTGTTTTTAATAAATCTTCTAATTATTTCGGATGCTCTTTCTTCATCGATTTCGTCAACTAATATTGTTTTTACATTTAAGAGGTCAATTCGCGGGCCTGTTCGCATTGTTCCAAAATGGTCATTATGAACAAAATAGTGTATGCCCTCTGAGTCCAGAAGCCCTCGGATGATGGATAGTTCTATCTCATTTTGAGGGGAGTATAGTTTTTTCATTTTTTCTTTTTGCTTGGCCTGCTAACAGGTATTATACAGGCGAGCAGGCCTGATATGGAAATGTCCACACAAGGCACTTTCTCGTCTCAAGTTATTGTTTCAACAAGAAAAAGTATGGTTTTTCCACAAAAGACGCGAAATGATATCCACACCAAGAACCTCACAACAAAAGCCACCGGCGGCACAAGGCCGACAAGGTGGCTTTCACATAATCCTCTGACATATCTCTTTCATCGCCCCCCCCCTGACGCGAAATTCATGATTTGGCCATTCAACCTCTCACAACGTTTTTTGTCAAGATATTCCAGTGAGTTAAACCTGAGAGCTTATAAAACAGCCCCCCTTTTCACAACGAAAAGGAGGGCTGTCGACGCGGACCTCTGTGCTTTGAACCTTACATCTTGTAGGAGATACCGACACTGAAGGTCATCGGATCTTCAAAGCTCTTGGTCACCCTTCCCCCCTGCGTCCACTCTGTCGTTTCCTGAAGGATGTTGCCAATCTTCGCCTTGAGGCTGAGGCCGCTGTGGAAATTCTCGATCCAGACCAGATCGAGGATCGCCGCCGGGTTCTCAAGATAATCGGGGTAAGAATCACCGTCGACACCCCCTTCCCCGTCGATTTCGCACAATCTTCACACACCTCTCACCCAATCAAAACATCCCCCCACTAAAACCTCCCTGTCTGTTGCCACTATGACCCGGCGCATGGCCCATCACAGATCGGCGCGCCGCACACTCAACGCACAAGGAGAGCACACCCATGAAAAAGAGTTCCCGCAAAAACATCCGCCCCATTGTCGGCACCGTTCTCGGTGCGGTCGCCCTCGCCACTGTCGCGCTGACCGGGACCGCTCAGGCCGGCGTCAAGGTCTATGAAGATAAAGAGAGCGGCAAGTTCGTCGAGATCGGCGCCCGCCTGCAGATGCAGTATCATCTGGCCGATCCCGACGGCAGCAGCTCGAGCGACAGCGTCTTCTTTCGCCGCCTGCGCCCCTATATCGCCGGCAGCGTCCACAAAGACTGGCTCGGCAAGTTCCAGTGGGACATGGGCAAGGCCGAAGACGCCAACGAGCTGGCGGTGAAAGACGCCTATGTGCAGTACAAGGGGATCGACAACCTCACCGTCACCATCGGTAACGCCCAGTTCCCCTTCTCGCGCGAAGATATGACTTCGTCAAAAGCACAGCAGCTGGTCGAGCGGACCTTCGTCGGCGACCACGACTTCGGGACGCCCGAGCTCAACGCCGGGGTCTTCCTCCACTACACCGCGCTCGACAAAACCGTTGAGCTGCACGTCGCCGGGGCCTCGGCCGACATCGACCCCGACGCCAGCAAGCTCGATTTTGACACCCCGATCAACGCCAACAGCGACTTCAACGAAGGGGTGATGCTCGGTGGCCGCGTCGATTTTCATCCCCTCGGCAAAGCCTCTTTCGATCAGGGGGACTTCAAGGGTGAGCCGAAGGCGACCGTGAGCCTTGCCGCCTACACCTGGAGCAACGATGACGACAACAACACCTACACCACCGCCGGCGCCTCGACCAGCGCCAGCAAGGCCGACGTCGACAGCGTCACCGGTGTTGAGGTGAGCGGTGGCTTTCGCGGTCACGGCCTCTCGGTTGATGCGCAATACAACGTCTTCGCCGCCGAGACCGTCGATACCGCCTTTACTGGCGGAATATTCAAAAACGGCGAGACCTCGCTGACCAACTACGCCGTCGAAGGGGGCTACATGGTTGTTCCCAAGACCTTCGAGCTCGTCGCCGGTTATGAGGCGATGGACGCCGACAACTACACCGAGGTCTGGAAGCGCACCTCCATCGGCGCCAACTACTTTTTCGTCGGCAAAAAAGACATCAAACTGCAGACGACCTACCGCATGGGGGAGAATCTCAAGGGGCAGGCGAACAACGACGCGAACGAGCTCTTCGTGCAGATGCAGTACGTCTTCTAAGACGACACGACATCCCGCAACAAAAAAGGCCGGCTCCGCCAGGGAGTCGGCCTTTTCTTTTTTACGCTGGAGGGGTCTACCCCTTGGGGGGAACGGCGTTGGGGTAGCGCAGGCGACTGCCGTCAGAGAGGCGCAGTACCACCTCGTCGCCGAGCGACTCCACCGTCTCGGGGAGGATCGGCACCTTGCCGCGACCGCCGGGGGTGTCGATGACGTAGTGGGGGATGGCGAGCCCGCTCACCGGGCCGCGCAGCGCCTGCAGCAGCGCCATCCCCTCTTCGATGCGGGTACGAAAGTGGCCGGTGCCGCGCACCAGATCCATCTGGTGCAGGTAGTAGGGGCGCACCCGAATCTTGAGCAGCCCCTTGCAGAGCGCGGCCATCGTCGCGGCATCGTCGTTGACCCCGCGCAGCAGTACCGTCTGGTTCCCCAGCGGAATGCCGGCATCGGCAAGGCGGGCGCAGGCCGCAGCCGCTTGCGTTGTCAGCTCGCGCGGGTGGTTGAAGTGGGTGTTGAGGTAGAGCGGGGCAAATTGCTTCAACATGGCGCAGAGCTTGGCGTCAATGCGCTGCGGCAGGGTGACCGGGACCCGGCTGCCGATGCGGATGATCTCAAGATGGGGGATACGGCGCAGGCGAATCAGCAGATCTTCGAGCAGATCGGTGGAAAGCAAAAGCGGGTCGCCGCCGGAAATGAGAACGTCGCTGATCGCCGGGGTGCGGGCGATGTAGTCGATGCCGGCGTAGAGCTCGTCAAGGCTGAGCCGCGATGCCGCACAGCCGACCTTGCGCTTGCGGGTGCAGAAGCGGCAGTAGAGGGCGCACTCCCCCGAGACGAGGAGCAGCACCCGATCGGGGTAACGATGCACCACCGCCGGCAGCGGCGCCAGCCTCTCTTCGGCCAGCGGATCGGCGTCGAGACCGTCATCTTCAAGCTCGCGCGGATCGGGGACGGCTTGGCGCCAGAGAGGATCGCCGACCCCTTCGATAAGATCAAGGTAATAGCGGGGGATGCGCAGCGGGTAGCGCGCCGCCACCGCTTCAAGGGGGGCCGCATCGATGCCGAAGCGTCGCGCCAGCTCGGCCGGCTCGGTCAGACTCTGGCGCAGGCTCTCTTGCCACAGCTCCATGAGACTCTTACTCCATGATCCGAAACGAAAGGGGCGCCCGGCTTACGGCCGGACCTCAGGCGGGGGAGAGGCCGACTCGCGCCGCAGCAACCACCAGGTCGCCAGCAGCAGGCCAAGCAGCAGCAGATCACGCAGCAGTGCCGTAATTAGATCGCTGTCACCCGCGCCGGGGCGAAAACAGCCGCAATCGATAGTCAGACCGCGCAACTGCGCCGAAACAATCGCGGCCATAAACGCGAGGTCGAGCAGGATCAGCACCAGCAGTGCCGGGCGCACCCGCCAGCCAACGACGAGAAAGATGCCAGCGACAATCTCAACCCAGGGGAGGGTGGCGGCGACCACAAGGTTGGCCGCATAGGGGAGGAGTTCATAGGCGGCGACGCTCCCGGCAAAAGCGAGGGGATCGAGCGCCTTGGGGATACCGGCGTAGAGGAAGATCCCCCCGGCAAGCCAGCAGCCGAGACGGCGCAACCAGAGCATGAGGTTCATTCCCCCTCCCCCCGCCGGATCGGCAGGCCCGCGTCGCGCCACTGGGGGAAGCCCCCCTCAAAGACCCGCACATCGACAAAACCGGCCTTGAGCAGCTGCTGTGCCAGATCAAAAGAGTCGGGGCAGCCAAAACCGCTGCAGTAGACCACCACCGTCTCATCCCGCGCCTCCTCCTGGAGCAGTCGGGCGACCCCTTCCGCCGCCTCATCGAGCGGCAACGCGCGGGCGGCGGGGAGGTGTCCCTCGCGGTAGAGCTCGATCGGACGGGCGTCGAGGATCAGCGTCCCGGCGGCAACCAGCTCTTGCATCTCGTCGAAGGAGACCGGAAAAGGATAGAGGACCGCCTCTGTCTCGACCGTTTCAGTGAGCTCGGGCGGCGGCGCGACCGGTGTTGGACCGACGATCTGTTCAACCACCATCCGGCCGTTGAAGACCAGACCGATCAGCACCCCGCCAAGGACGATGAAAAGGGCGTCACGCAGCAGACGGCGCGTCGCGGCAGCAAGAGGGCTCACTCGTCGGGGGACTCCCGCATCTCCGGTGCCAGCGACTGCAACATCTCGCGGTAGGCGCGGTTATCCCGTTCGAGACGGGCGATCTTCTCGTGACAGGCGATCACCTCTTGATTCAACTCATCAAGCTGGAGGGCCTGATGGGTGAAGCGCATCTCCAACTCAGTGAGCCGCTCGTCCAGTTCGTTTGCCATAGCTATCCTTACCACCCCTTGGGGTGTTTCGGTTGGAGGGTGATCAGTTCGTAGCTGCGGCTGCCGAGCCCGAGCTTTTCGGCCTGTTCCAAGGTCGCTTCCCAGGGGATGTCAGGGTGAACACCGCGAAATTTGTCGCCGCCTGGCTCGTGACCATTTTTCAGGGCGGTGCCAACAAGCCCCGGCGCCTGATTGACCAGATCGGCGCAGGCCTGATCGAGAGCAACCGGATCGAGAGAGGCGAGCAGACCGACGTCGGCGACGATGGGGGAGTCGGAGTGGCCATAGCAGTCGCAGGCCGGCGAGACCTGAGTGACAAAATTGACATAGAGACTCTTCGCCCCCTTGTCCTGCACCGCCCCGGTGGCGTACTCGGCCATCTTGTGCATCACCCGCGCCGGCGCCTCGTTCCACTGGATGCGGATCGCCCCCTCTTCGCAGACGGCGATGCAACGACCGCAGCCGACACAAAGGTCAGCGTCGATCTGGGCCTTTTTCTCGACGATACGGATGGCGTCGTGAGCGCAGGCCTTGAGGCAGGCGGCGCAACCGGTGCAGCTCGACTCTGAGACCTGCGGCGCAACGTTAGAATGCTGCTCCATCTTGCCGGTGCGGCTCGAACACCCCATGCCGAGGTTTTTGATCGCCCCGCCGATGCCGGTGAGCTCGTGACATTTGAAATGGGAGACGCAGACCATCGCATCGGCATCGAGGATACCGGTGGCAATATCGACACCTTGCTCCAACATCCCGCCGGGGACATGGATGCGCCGCGCCGAGTGGCCGCGCAGACCGTCGCAGATCACCAGCGGCGCGCCGGCAACAGCGAAGTCAAAACCGTTCTCGATGCCACAGCGCAGCGCCGAGACCGCCTCTTTGCGCTCCCCCGGATAGAGAGTGCAGGAGTCGGTGAGAAACGGCTTGCCGCCGTGGCTGCGGATCTTGTCGACCACCCGCCGGATGAAGGTCGGGCGGATATAGGCGTGGCCACCGCGCTCACCAAAGTGGATCTTCACCGCCGTCAGGTCGCCCGGCGCGATCACCCCGCCCAGGCCACACTCTTCAAGCAGCCGCTCAAGCTTGCCATACAGGTTCTCCCGATGTCCGGCCCGGGGGTCAGCAAAATAGACGCGACTTGACATAACTCCTCCTCATCACTGGGCAAAAAGAGCGTCAAACGTTAGCACAGAGGCGCCCGTGAATCAATTACAGCAAATAATTAAACAATGTTAGACATAAATTGCCACGCCGATACAGGACCTTTTGACAACGGCACAACAAGACAAAATTAATAGCAAAACAGCGTTGTACGACAATAAAAAGTCGTTATACTGATTCAACATCCCTTTTCAGGAGGTGCCTGTGGAACCCGAACCGACCTTCCGCCTGCTGCAACGTGCCCGCCTCAAGACCCTGATGCGGCGCACCTTTCTTTTCATCCTCTGTGGCCTCGTTCTCTACTACGCCGTCGCTCTGGTCTACGCCAGCAAGACGATCTACAAGGTCCGCCGTAACTATGCGGTGATCCTTGAGGATCTCGGCGGTGATCGGCGGGTGGTGCATGAGGTCGGCTGGCACGCCCGGCTCCCCTTCTTCACCCGCATTGAGCAAGAAGTGCCGCTGATGAATCAGGAGCTCTACCTCGGCGGCCAACCCGAGGCGCAGCGGATTATGTCGCAGGGGAACGTCGCCCTTTGGACCAGCTCAATGCTCACTTACCGCATCACCAACCTCGAACGCTGGGGAATCGAGAACAAAACGCCGCAGGCACTGCTGCAAAACGACTGCGACGGGATCGTCCTCGACGTTATGCAGAGTCGCACCGTCGACGAGCTCATCTCGGGGCGCGAGAAGATCAAGGAGGAGATCTACGACGCCCTCAAGAAGCGGCCGATCAACGCTGAAGGGCCGACCCTGGAGCAGAAATACGGGGTCGAGATCGTCTCTTTCGTGCTGCGCGACACCCGCTTCGGCGACAAACTTGCCGAGGCGAGCGAAGAGAAGAAGCGGCGCGAACTGATCGCCGAGGCCGAGAACTACGCCGCCGATCTTGAGGCAAGCCGAACCCGCAAGCTCTACGCCGCCTTTAGCGACTCGATCCGCGATGTGCGACGCGCCCTCGATCTTGACGAGCAGAGCGACGTCCACCTCTTCGAGTTCCTCAACCAACAGAAATGGGCAAGCGCCTACGAAAAGAACCAGCAGGGTCAGAACACTTTCGTCCTCAATACCGGCGCCAGCACCCCTTCGGTGGTGCTCCCCGCCCCGACCGAGAAAGGGACCACGAATGTCCCCCATGCGAAAAACCCGCAGCCCGGTCTACGTTAGGCTCTCCGAGGAACGGATCTGCCAGATCGAGGAGC
>PKUF01000060.1 GCA_002869635.1 Desulfuromonas sp.
GCCTAGAGGTGAAGCGGGAGATTATTGCCGGAGAATTGTCGCAGCCGTCGCGCCTGGTGCTGCCGGGGTTGGCGGCACTCGGTGGAATGTTGGGGCCAGCGCTGATCTACCTCGTCTTCAACCACGGCGATCCTGCCGCTCTGCGCGGGTGGGCGATTCCGGCGGCGACAGACATCGCTTTTGCTCTTGGAATTATGGCATTGCTCGGTGACCGGGTTCCGTCGTCGCTGCGGCTTTTCCTGCTGGCGTTGGCGATTCTTGACGATCTTGGAGCGATCGTGATCATCGCCCTTTTCTACACCGTTGATCTTTCGACCTTCTCGCTGTTTTTAGCGGGACTGGCGCTGCTGGGTCTGGTGGCGCTCAATCGTTTCGGAGTGAACCGGCTTGCACCTTACCTGCTGCTTGGCGCCTTCCTCTGGGTCTGTGTTCTCAAGTCGGGGGTGCATGCGACCCTTGCCGGGGTGGCGTTGGGGCTGGCAATTCCCTTAAAAGGAGAGGGGCTGGATCACTCACCTCTGCGTCGTTTGGAGCACAAACTTCACCCCTGGGTCGCTTTTGCCATCCTGCCGCTCTTCGCTTTTGCCAATGCCGGGGTTGATCTACGGCCGCTCGCTTTTTCCGATCTGCTGCAGCCGCTGCCGCTCGGGATCGCCGCCGGCCTGCTGTTTGGCAAGCCGCTGGGGATTCTTCTTTTTGCCTGGGTCGGAATGCGACTTGGTCTGACTCGGCTGCCGGACGGAACGGGCTGGGGCGGGTTTGCCGGCGCCGCTTTGCTTTGTGGTATCGGTTTTACCATGAGCCTCTTTATCGCCTCACTGGCGTTGGGCGGGGCCGCTGCCAACGCCTCCCGCCTCGGCATCCTCCTCGGTTCGGGGCTTTCGGCTCTCGCCGGAGTCAGCCTCCTGCATCGTCATTTTGCTCCGCTTCGGCGTTCAGCAGGGGTCGCTTTCCGTGGCGAAAAAGGGTATGGTTAGCCGTTATTCAGGAACCGTATTCTCTTTCTCGCTCGGGAGTTGATATCGTATGGGGATTGCCGCCGATATTGTCGTGATCGTTGTTGCTGCCCTCTTTGGCGGATTGGTCGCCCAGCGGCTCAAGCAGCCGCTGATGCTCGGCTACATCATCGTCGGGGTGTTGATCGGCCCTCTGACCGGGCGGGTCTCCGATGTGCACGAGATCGAAAAATTGGCGGAAATCGGTGTCGCCCTGCTCCTCTTTGCGCTAGGGCTTGAGTTTTCTTTGAAAGAGCTGAGGCCGGTGCGCGACGTTGCCCTGATTGGGACGCCGTTGCAGATCGTCCTGACGATCGCCTACGGTTATGGGGTCGGGCGCTTCCTTGGTTGGGAGACGGTCCCCGCACTCTGGCTCGGGGGGGTCGCCTCACTCTCGAGCACCATGGTGATCCTCAAAACCCTTATGAACCAAGGGCGAATGGGGACCCTCTCAAGCCGGGTGATGATCGGCATCCTCATCGTTCAGGATCTGGCGGTGGTGCCGCTGCTGATCCTCTTGCCTCAATTGAGTGATCCTGCCTCCGGGTTGCCGATTCTTGGGATGGCGGCGGTGAAGTCGGCGATCTTTCTCACCGTCATGATCCTCCTCGGGACCCGGCTGCTCCCCAAGCTGCTGGCGCTGATCGCTTCGTGGAATTCACGCGAACTCTTCCTCGTCTCTGTCGCCGCCATTGGCCTTGGGGTCGGGTACGCCACCTATCTTGTCGGCCTCTCCTTTGCTTTTGGGGCTTTTGTCGCCGGGATGGTCTTGAGCGAGTCGGATTTCGGGCATCAGGCTCTCAGCGACATCATCCCGTTGCGTGATCTCTTTGGGCTGCTCTTTTTTACCTCAGTGGGGATGCTTCTCGACCCTGTCTTCTTCATGGGAAATTGGCAGCAGATCCTGCTGCTGGTTCTGCTCATCGGTCTCGGGAAGGGAGTGCTTCTCGGCATACTGACCCGCCTCTTCGGCTACCGCAACGTTGTTCCTCTGGCCGTCGGTTTGGGGATGTTTCAGATCGGTGAATTCTCCTTCGTTCTTGCCCAACTGGGACATCACAGCGGCGCCCTTAACGATGCAATATACGCGACGATCCTTTCGACGACCATCGTCAGTATGCTTATCACACCGGCGGTCTCGGGGCTGACCGCCCCCCTTTATGCCCGTTTCCGCCGCTTGTGGAACCGGGAGGCGGTGCAGACCATCAATCTCCCGGGGTATGGGCTCTCCGGCCATATTGTTGTTGCCGGTGGTGGTCGGGTCGGTCAACATATCGCCCGGGTCCTCAAACAACTCGACGTCCCTTTTGTCATCGTCGAACAAGGGCATCTGCGTATGGAGGAGTGCAAAGCCGCTGGCTTCCCGACCATCTACGGTGATGCCAGTCAAGAGGTGGTTCTTGAAGCAGCTCACATTGAGCAGGCGCAGCAGTTGCTGGTTACTCTGCCGCAGATTGATGCCGCCCGCAGTATCGTTGAGCGGGTACGGCGCCTCCATCCCGCACTTCATATCGTGGTGCGGGCTGAAGGGGGAGAACAGATGGGGGCGCTTTACGAACAGGGCGCCTATATGGTTATTCTCCCCGAGCTCGAAGCGGGGCTGGAGATTGCACGCCAGGCACTTTTACAGTTGAAGATGCCGGTCTCGATGATTCAGAGTTACACCGATACGGTGCGGCGGGAGATGTACGCCTCAAGCTTTGCGCCGCACGCCGGCGAAGATGAACTCGCCGCGCTCAAAAGCGCCCGCGATCTGCTCGAGCTGACTTGGGAAGAATTGGACAGTGAGAGTGTGCTGGCGGGTAAGAGCATCGAGGCGTCAAAGGTGCGTAGTCGTACCGGTGTTACCGTTGTTGGGGTGTTGCGACAAGGAACGTTTGTCTCCAACCCAGAGGCGGGGTTTCAGCTAGAGGGGGGGGATTTGTTGGCGGTGATCGGCGCTCATCGACAGGTGAGCGCGTTTCAAGAGCTTTGTCGTTGGGACGGTGAAAGGACAACGATCGAGACCATGCCGTACCCCTCTCCCTATCCGGTTGATATCTAAAAATAAATCTCTTCTTTGGCGATGGTCGTCATCTTCTTCAGCGCCGCGATGCCGTATTGGCAGGCGGCGAAGACATCCTGACTGTTGGGGGAGCTGGCGGCGACCAGCGAGATGATCTCACCGACTCCCACCTCGCCTTGGCGTCGCAACAGCACGACCTCGTTTAATGTCCAGCGCTGTTTCATCTCGCGAGCAATCCCTTTCAACTCGGCTTCCACATCGCCTTTGGCGGCAAAGGCGATGCCGGTGGTCTTTCTCCCCCCCTCTTTTTGAACCTTGACCACCGCATAGTGGAGCAGCACTGAGCCGACGTTCCCGGGCTCATCCTCAGCAAAGAGATCATAAATTGTCTTCGGTTCAATGGAGCTCTCTGTGAAGCGGACAATCATGGGGAATCCTCCAGTTGTGATGAGAGCGATATCTAGCGCGCATCAATTTACCACGTTCTGCAATGTTCCGTTGATGAACCTTGCGACATTGGCAACGCTGACCGCCAGCAGGCGTTCTCGTGCGGCTCGGGTCGCCCAGGCGATATGGGGGGTGATGAAGATGTTGGGGGCCGCGAGCAGAGGATTGTCGCTCTTCGGTGGCTCACATGAGAGGACATCGACCCCGACCCCGGCGAGAATTCCATCTTTCAGGGCCGTCGCCACCGCCATCTCATCAAGAAGTGGGCCTCGGCCGGTGTTGATGAGAAAGGCCCTCCTTTTCATTGTGGCAAGGAGTTGGCAGTCGACGATATTTTGGGTCGTCTCGGTCAGGGGGCAGTGGAGGGAGACGACGTCGCTTCGGGCGAAGAGGGTGTCGAGATCGACGAATTCGACGTTGGCAGCGTCCGGAGTGCTACGATATTTCTCCGGGTGAGCGGTCTGGACGAGGAGCTTCATCCCGAAGGCGCGGGCGATCTGGGCCACCCGACGACCGATGGCGCCGAAGCCGACGATCCCGAGGGTCATCCCCTCAAGCTCGACCAGCGGGCGCTCGCAGAAGGAGAAATCGGTGCTGCGGCACCAGGCGCCCTCGGTGACCCGGGCGGCGTGGTGCCCGACCTGCTGGGTCATCTCGAGCAGCAGGGCAAAGACCATCTGGGCGACCGAGGCGGTGCTGTAGGCCGGGACATTACTCACCGGGATGTTGCGAGCGCGGGCGGCGGCAAGATCAACGACATTGGTCCCGGTGGCGAGAACGCTGATGTAGCGTAGCTTGGGGAGATGGGCCAACTCCTTCGCGCCAAGGACCACCTTGTTGGTCAGAAGAATCTCGGCGTCGGCGGCTCGCGGCAGCAGCTCCTGCGGCGTGGTGCGCGGGTAGATGGTCAGTTCCCCGAGGCTGGTAAGAGGGGCCCAGTCGAGGTCTCCGGGGTTGAGGGTGTGGCCGTCGAGAACGACAATCTTCATCGAAAGAACCTCCGAGTCAGGGGGGGATGGTATGCGAGAAGAGCGTCACCTGTTGAGGAGGATCAGGCCCTTCCTCCTCGCTCAGGGGTGAAAGGCCGGCGACTTGCTGAAGAGGTCGGTGATGACGAGAAAGACCGACATCTGCTGCAGCAGGGAGAAGATCAGCGGCATGACGCCACCTCTCGCCGCACCTGCTCCACCAACTCGGGGAGGATGGAAGAGACGGCAGGGGTCAGTTCAAGGCTGGGCGCAACCTCTTGCGGTTCGACCCCGAAGAGGACGAGCTGCGGCGGGAGCATCTCAAGACTCTCCCCCAGCGCAAGGGCGGCGGCAAGACCGGTCTCGTGCAGTGAGAGTTGCTCAGGCGCAGCGGTGAGACGCGGCAGAAGATCGTCAATGCGGCGGATGCTCCCCGGAGGCAGCTGCATGACGACGGCGTCGATGAAGATCACCTTGGTCGCCCCCTCCATCAGGTGCAGCAGGGTCAACCCCCCGGTGCCGCCATCGATCAGCTCCACTGCCTGTGGCAGATCCACCGCGCGCAGCCGCTCTATCGCAGTGATGCCGAGGCCGTCATCCCCCATAAGCGGGTTGCCGATGCCGATGATGCGGAGCGCGGAGGGTGTCATGGTGACCTTTGTCGGCAGGAGTGGGCTCAGACGAAGTCAATCTTGAGCAGATGGGTCGAGCAGCTGATACAGGGATCATAGGCTCGCACCAGCGCCTCAAGGCGCAAGGTCATCTCTTCCCGTGGTAGCTCGAGCAGTTGCGGTACCAGCGCTCGCAGGTCGGCTTCGATGTTGCCGAGGTTCTGGCCCGTGGGGATGATGCAGTCGGCTTTGATGATGCAGCCGCTCTCATCATATTCGTAGCAGTGAAAGAGGGTGCCGCGTGGGGCCTCGACGGCGGCGCAGCCCCGTCCCTCTTTGATATCAAAGGCTGGAGTCTCATCGCTTAGGCCGTTGATCAACGTCTCGTCGATGAGATGAATCGCCTCTTCGACGCAGTGCACCACCTCCACCAGACGGGCCCGCAGGGCGTGATAGGGGTTGACCGTCTCAAGGGTGAGACCGAGGGCCTTTGAGACCTGCTTCGCCATGGGGGAGAGGCGGGCCGCGCCGTTCTTGTAGCGCGCGAGGGGGCCGACCATGAACTCGTTGCGTGTGAGGCGGGCAAACTTGGCGGTGGAGTGGGGGACGAGATACTCTTTGACGCCGTCGCGAAAATCCTGCACCGGAAGGTCGACACCATCGCTTGAGATGAGCTGCTCACCGAAGAGAGGGTAGCCGCTCTCCGGGGCGAGGCTGAAGTACTCGGTTTCGCGTTCGAAAGGGTGGACCGGCAGAGAGAGGAAGAGGTCGACCGTGGCTTCAAGATCGGGGAGAGCCGCGACCATCTCTTTGCGCACGGCCTGCAGCGCCGCCGGGGTCGGCAGGGTGGCGAAGCCGCCGGGGCGCAGGGTCACTGGGTGGACGGCGCGGCCGCCGATGCATTGGCAAAGAGTGTTGGCCATCTTCTTCAGGCGCAGCGCCCGGCTCACCAGATCGCGCCGGGTTTTTGCCAGCGGTAGAATGCTGTTGACCCCGAGATAGTCGGGAATCGCCATGAAGTAGAGCTGCAGCAGGTGGCTCTGGAGGATCTCACCGTAAGCGAGGAGCCGCCTCAGTCGCTTGGTCTGGTTTGAGATCTCGATCCCCATCGCCGCTTCGCTGGCCGCGAGGGAGACCAGGGTGTGCGAGTTGGAGCAGACGCCGCAGATGCGGGCGACGATGGCGGCGACGTCATTGATGTGGCGGCCAACCAGCATCCCCTCGAAGAAGCGGGGGGATTCCACCACCTCGAGCCGGCAGTCCCGTACTTCGCCGGCATCAAGGTCGACGATCAGGTGGGCATGCCCCTCGATGCGGGTTAAGTGACGGACCTCGATCTTCATGAGCGACCCTTGTCAATGACGTTGAAGGTGCGGAACTCGCGCAGGATCTCATCGACACTCAGGCCGTTCTGTTCGAGGATCTTACGGTAAGGGGCGGAGCGAGGGGCGTCGATGAGGCCACGGCAGCCGCGGCAGCGGTCACCCCCGCGCAGGCAGAGGGCATCGCAACCGGCCCGGGTCACCGGACCGAGACAGATCTCGCCGTGTTCAAAGGTGCAGGGGAGCTCGGCGAGCTTGCATTCGACACAGAGGGAGTAGGCCGGCAGCTCCGGTGGCCGCCCCATGAGAAGGGCTTGCAGCACCGCGAGAAACTCCCGGCCGTCGATGGGGCAACCGGGGATGCGCGCATCGACATCGACAAAGTCGCTAAGTGGTGAAGGGGGGAAGGTTTTGAGCAGTGGCGTCTCACAGCCGTAGATCTTTTGCCGTAGCGCTTCGGGTGAGCTTGCTGTCGCCAGCGCATTGACTCCGGCGGTGTCGGCGCAGGCGCCGAGTGCCACCAAGTTTCGACTCCGTTCACGGATGGTGCGCAGCCGGACCACCTCGTCGTCACGGCAGATGCTCCCCTCGACAAACGCGATGTCGAGGGCGCCGCCGTTGCCGGTTATTACCTCACGGAACTCGACGAATTCCACCAATTCGAGGAGCTCAAGGAATTCGCTCTCGAGATTGAGGACCGAGAGCTGGCACCCCTCACAGCCGGTAAAGTCGAAAAAGCCGATGCGCGGTTTCATCCTTCGATCGCCTCACGCAGGTGTTTGATGCGGCTGTAGGGGAAGATCGGGCCACTCTCGCAGACGCAGATGTCATTGATCTGGCATTTGCCGCATTTACCGAGGCCGCACTTCATGTGGCGCTCGAGGTTGATGTAAAGCTGCTCTTCAGAAAAACCGAGCCGCAACAGCAGCGGCGTGGTGAAACGGTACATCCCCGGCGGTCCCGAAACTGCGGCGATACCCCGTGTCGGATTGATGTTGAGGTCGCGAAAGAGGAGAGTGATATCCCCTCGTGGTGTTGGCCAGGTGCCACCTGCTTCTCGCACCGCCATCCGTACGTCGATCAGTCCTTCGCGGTGCCAGTTAAGAAGTTCGTCGCGAAAGAGGATCGACTCGTCATTGCGGCAACCG
Organism: Desulfuromonas sp.; assembly: GCA_002869635.1. Lineage (GTDB taxonomy): Bacteria > Desulfobacterota > Desulfuromonadia > Desulfuromonadales > BM515 > BM515. The sequence continues at coordinate 7,497 of PKUF01000060.1, forward strand.
TAGAGGAGGGTGACCCGACCGAACTCCTCACGTCGGGCGAGAACGGTCAAAAGGAGGGATCGCAAGGTGATCATTCCCATCCCGCCAGCAACCAGCAGAAGATCTTTGCCGGTAAACTCCTCCACCGGGAATCCGTTGCCGTAGGGGCCCCTGACCCCGAGGTTTTCGCCCGGCTTGAGACGGTGCAGGGCGCGGGTCAGGTTGCCAGCGGCCCGTACCACTAGCTCAAAGCTGTTTCCCCCCGTGGGCGGTGAGGCGATGGTGAAGGGGGCCTCGCCGAGCCCGAAGACCGAGACCTCCATGAAACTCCCTGGGGTAAAGTCGAGAGGCTGCTGGCGGTGCAGGCGAAAGAGGGTCTCGCTTTCGGTGAGAGGGGTGACAGCAAGAATCTCAGCGAGCTGGGGTTGATATTCGACGCCGGGGGTGGTCTCCGGCAGCGGCTCGGTCTGAGTGGCGAAGAGGTTGTTCAGGACCTCCGTCGGCGAGATCTGCGCCAGGCACTCGCGACTGCAACGACCGCAGCCGACGCAAGCGGTGCGTTGGTGTTTCTCCCAGAGATATTTGTATTTACGAAAAAAACGGTGTCGCTGGCGGTCGGCCTGATGACTGCGAAAATCACTGCCGTCAGCGACCTTGGTAAACTGGTCAAACTGACAGGAATCCCAGGTTCTGACCCGTTCTCCCCCTTCGAGGTTGAGGTCGAGGCGATCTTGGACGTTAAAACAGTAACAGGAGGGACAAAGGAGGGTGCAGGCGCCGCAGCCGAGACAGCGGTCGCCGATCTCTTTCCATATCGGGTGGTCGTAGGCTTCACTGAGTAGGGGAGCCAACGATTCCACCGGGAACTGAAGCTGCGGTTCGCACTGTTTGAGTTGAAGCGGTAGAGGGGATTCACTCGGGCGGGATGCGACCTGTGGTGCGTAGCGCTGGAGGAGTTCCTCTCCTTTGGTCGAACCGGTCTCAAGCAGATAGCCGCTGTCGAGACGGTGGAGAAAAAGGTCGAAGCCGCCCGCGACTCGGTCGGTCCCTGTGCTGGTGCAGAAACAGTGGGCATCGGGGATACAATCGACGCCGATGATCAGGGTCGCTTCACGTTTGGCCTGATAGGCGCTGTCAGCCTCTCCTTCGAAGAGACAATCGTCAAGGATACGGACCGCATGAATGTCGCAGGGATGTACCCCGACAATGATTCTCGGTGGGGCCGCGGTCTCTGCTTCGAGGTGGATCTTGCTGCCGAGGCGAAAGCGAAAGAGCTTTTACCAGTTGGGGAAAAGATACTTTTTAAGGGAGTGGACCTGTGGGGGGAAATCGAGGACCAGTTCCGCCGGATCATCCACCGGTGCCAAGGCGAGGCGTCCTCCTTGCTGCTTGTGCACTCCGACCACGTCGAAAGCGCTGCTCAAGGCGCGGACGAACTGATCAATCTCTTTGCGGCGGATCGGTCGCCAGCTTTTGACGAAGTCATCGCCGGGGTTTGTGAGACTTGGGAGTGTCATAGGTTGGATCTTGCGAAATCTGAAGGGTTGATGAGGCAATATTGAACTCCAGTCTACGCAAGATGAGAGTACGGCGTCAAGACGTCGGAATAATAAAAAAGCCCACATGAAGCGGGCTTAGAGGTGGGGCGGTGGCGGCGGCTCACAGGTGAGCCGCCGCCGGTTTGGTCCGAGACCATACTTACTTGTGTTCTTCCTCAAGGATCGGCAGATAGTTGACGCCGATCTTGTAGAGGACGACCCCGAAGGCGACAAAGGCGAAGGTGATGGCAAACTCACCCACCGAGGGGAAGTAGTTCCACCCCGGACCCATGTCCATGCCGATGAGGAAGACGTTGAAGCGGTTGGTGACAACCGCAAGGATCACCGAACAGGCGCAGAGGAAGAGCTTGGTCGGATCGTTGCGGAAGCGCTCCCGCTTGAGCACGAAGTAGGGGATGGCGAAGAGCGCGAACTCGACGAGGAACGCATACCCCTGAACGCTGCCGTCGAACGCCTGGGCGAGGACACCGCGGTAGGCGAGGTCGCCGATGCGCA
>PKUF01000058.1 GCA_002869635.1 Desulfuromonas sp.
AGACCTCATATTTCTAGCCGATTAGGGTTTGTTGATCAGATTTTATCACCGACTTGAGCCCCTGCAACTCTCTTAAATACGTCCCTGTAATCCCGCTTGTTTACGAAATTTATCTTGACATAAGGACCCCAAAAATTCTAAATTTCTCCCTGTTTTTTATTAACCCATTTAGGAGGTACCAGAACATGAAGAAGCTCCTCGTTGCTGCTATGCTCGTCGCTTTTGCCACCGTCGCTTATGCGTCTGACACCGTGGTTATGGAAGCGAAGAACGGGAACGTCACCTTCAACCACAAGAACCACAGCGCTTCGATGGAGTGCAAGGTTTGCCACGGTGAAGGGACCCCCTCCAAGATTGACATCGACAAGAAAGCGGCTCACGCACTTTGCAAGGACTGCCACAAGACCAAAAAGCAGGGCCCGACCAAGTGCAAAGAGTGCCACGTCAAGTAATTCGGTCTTTTTTTAGATCGCAACAAAAAGGGCTCCCCATCGGGAGCCCTTTTTGTTGCTGCCTCACTCTACCTCTCTTGATAAAGCCTTTGTGACATATCTGTAACATGACAGTTCTGTCTCAGGTGTCCTTTCTGGAACGATTTTTTTGCTCCCCCCCCCATTTTCTCTGATACCTGAAGAAATCAGATCACTCTTTTTTTCCCGCTAAAAATAGGCGGTTTGATCTTTTGCGGGACGATAAGAGTGGTGGGTCAGAGGGGAGTGCCGCGAGAGCTTTCTTTTTTGAGAGATTAGGTATGGATTTTGGATCTTAAATCCGTGAACGATCCGCTTTGATGACAGGGGATGATCTTGACAAGCGATAGAGATAAAGAATCTGCTGAAGTTTCGTGCACCGCCATTGCCGACCAATTAGGTCGAATGGTCTCCGCGCTTCAGGGTTTGGGGGCAACGACGGAGACGGAGTTTCTCCGGATCAGTCAATGGCTCTCCGATTTTCATCGTCGAGGCAGCGAGGTTGAAAAGCAAGCCTCGGCGATGACTGAAATGATCGGCGGGGGGGCTATCGGTGGGGTGGTCGACTCCTTCTCCGGTCTGCTTGACGATTTGCGTGAGACGGTGGGGGACGCGATGAGTCAGAGTTCGGGGAGTCGAGATGCTCTGCAGGACTTTCGCGAACGGCTCTGGCGTTTGCAGGCGCCACTCAACGGGTTCAGTAAGATTGTCAAGACACTGCAGGCTCTTGGGTTCTCGACGCGGGTAGAAAGTGCTCAGGTCAGTGTCGATGAAGAGAATCTGGTGGTTTTGGCCGATAGCCTCAAAGGTCTCGCCACAACGATCAACAAAAAGACCGATCAGGTCTGCTCGACGCTTGAATCTCTTGATGAGTTGAATCTGCGAGCCGGTGACGTCCTTGGTGAGATGGAGTCGCGGGATCTCGAGGAGGTTCAACGCTCCTTCATGCAAGCAACTGATCTGGTGGGTGATCTCGCCCAACAGCAGATGCAGGGGCGAGAGCACGCTGATGAATTGGCCCGTCACAGCCGAAAGATGGCGTTGAGCATTAGTGAAGTTGTCTCCTCAGTCCAATATCACGACATTACCCGCCAGCAGATTGAGCATGTCTGCACCGCACTGGTCAATCTGCGTCGTGAGTTGAGTCAACCCGGAAAAGATCCCGATCACGACTCTGTTGCGACCACCTGCCGGGTTCAGGCGGCGCAGTTGCAGAACTCACGTGAGATTTTTGATCGGGCCGTCCAACAGATTGTCGATGGTTTGGGAGAATTGGTGACGAGTATCACCGCCATTGCTCAGCAGACCAGTCAACTTGCCAGCAGCACCGATCTTCAGCAGGGGGGGATCCATCGCGAGATCGAGGAGATCCTTGATCGGGTGCGTCAGGCGCTCGCCGAGTATGTCAGAACCAGTGAGGAGACAACCAGCGCCGTCGATGCTGTCTCCGGCACCGTGACAGAAATGACCGAACTGCTTGAGCAGATTGAACGGATCGGCACCGAGATGAAGCTGGTCGCCTTTAACGCCGGGATTCAGGCGGTTCATAGTCGTGAGCGCGGAGCGGCCCTTGCGGTGATCGCTGATTCGATCGCTCAACTTTCGGCTCTGGTCCTTAACCTGACGCTCGAATTTGCTCGTCGCTTTGCTGAAATTACCATGTCGGCGAAAGCGTTGGCAGAGAGTGAATCGGTCCGGCGTCGCAGCGGCGAACGGAGTGAGGCCCTTCAGCATGAGACTTATGCTCTTCTTCTTCGACTGCGACAAATGGGGGATGAGGCGGTGACCATGCTGCGTCAGATCGAAGAGACCTCTTTCGCTCTCGGTAAAGAGTTTTCCCGCGCCGCCGCCGCGATTACCATCAGTCGCCATTGGCGTCAGGTGATCGTGCCGATTGAAGAGGAACTGGAAGAGATCAGCCACCTTCTCGGTGGCGGAAACGTGGTCGAAGATGAGGCCTCTGAAGAGGCGACCTTGCATTCGCACTACACCATGCAGAGCGAACGCGATGTACATCAGGCGGCACGCGGTGGCAGCAATGTTGATGAGGGTGAGGCTGCCGGCAAGGGGGATTCTGAGGGGTTTGGTGATAACGTAGAGCTTTTTTAGCTTATAGCGGGCTTGAAACGGAGTGCGAAGAATGGAGCAAACGACGAACAAGGGAGAGTTGGTCTGGTCTGGAGAGCTGACCGTCCAACGGGTTTCGGCGTTAAAGGAAGAGTTGCAGCAGGCACTCAGCCAGCTCGATCGGATTGAGGTCGATTTAGCGACGGCAACCCAGGTTGATATCTCGGTGTTGCAGCTCCTTTGTTCCGGGCACCGCAGCGCGGTCTCGTTGCACAAGGTGCTGAAATTGGCAGGAACCGAAACGGCATTGCTCAAAAGTGTTTTGCTCGATGCCGGGTTTAGCCGCCACACGGGGTGTCAGCTCGATTGTGACGAGAGTTGTCTTTGGGTAACGGATACAGAGAACCGCCCCTGTTCTTTGGGGTAGCGATAATTGATCGATCTCGTGACGCGAGATAGAGGAGGCGCTGGTGAAGCGGATCATGACAGTAGATGACTCGGCGACGGTACGACAGATGGTGGGATTCACCCTCAAAGATGCCGGATATGAAGTGGTTGAGGCCGAAGATGGGGTTGATGCTCTCGAAAAGCTCAAGAAGACCCCGGTTCACATGTTGATTACCGACCTTAATATGCCCCGGCTCGATGGGGTCGGACTGATTCGCGAGGTGCGTAAAGATCCCGCCAACCGTTTTATTCCGATCATCATGCTGACGACAGAATCGCAAGAGTCGAAAAAGCTTGAAGGAAAGCAGGCTGGTGCTTCGGGATGGATCGTCAAGCCGTTCAAGCCCGAACAGCTTCTCGGAGTTGTCAAGATGGTGCTGGTATGAGCGATCCGGTTCGCGACGCCTTTCGGGAGGAGTCGGCTGAGCTGCTGCTCGATCTTGAAAACGGGCTGCTAGAGCTCGCCGAATCTCAGGATGACGACGAGATCATCGGGCGGATTTTCCGTATCCTCCATACCATCAAAGGGTCGGGGGGGATGGCCGGTTTCGAGGATGTTTCGGCTTTTGCCCACGAGATCGAAGCGATCTTCGAAGAGGTGCGAAACGGCCATCTTGAGGTCAGCCGGGAACTGCTTAATCAGACTCTGGCGGCAAGAGATCTGTTGAAAGCGATGATCGATGACGAGGGGGAGTCGTCGTTACGTCAAGAAGAGGCACGGCAGTTGACAGAGGCCTTGAGAACCTTTTTTCCACAGACAAACGAAACGGCGATCTCTGCTGAGGTGTCTGACGATGTTGTTGAGAGTCGCGAAGAGACGACGGAGCGACTCTATCGTATCCGTTTTCGCCTCGCTCCCGATATCTTCTGTAAAGGGGTCAATCCCCTTTACCTGATCCGCGAACTCAAGCAGCTTGGGCGTTGTCGGGTCATTGCCCAGGTCGATGAGATTCCGACTCTGCAGGAATTTGATGCTGAACAGTGCTATGTCTGCTGGGATCTGATCCTCTTGACATCGGCGGGACTCAATGCGATTCGCGACGTCTTTATTTTTGTCGAGGATGACTGTGAGCTGCAGATTGACGAACTTTCCTTTGATGATGATGAAGATCCGAACCGGTTGGGAGAGATCCTCGTTGAGCGCGGCGATTTGAGCAGTGACGATCTGCAGGCGGTACTCTCTGAACGCCACAAGATCGGCGAACTTTTGGTTGAGAAGAATCTGGTTTCGAGCAGCTCTGTCGATAGCGCCCTTGTTGAACAAGAGGAGGTTCGTCTCCAGCAGAAACGCAACAGTGCCGGAACATCAAGCATTCGGGTCCGTTCCGAAAAGCTTGATCTTCTTGTCGACCTTATTGGTGAGCTGGTGACGGTTCAGGCCCGTCTAAGTCAAAATGTGGCCGGTCAGACAGAGTCAGAACTCTGCAATATTTCTGAAGAAGTCGAACGACTGACTTGGGCTTTGCGGGACCAAGTTCTCAATATTCGTATGCTTCCGATTGGCACGACCTTCAGCAAGTTCAAGCGTCTGGTCCACGATCTCTCGCAAGAACTCGGTAAGAGCGTACAGTTGGTCACCGACGGCGCTGAGACCGAGCTCGACAAGACGGTCATTGACCGCCTCCATGACCCGCTGGTTCATTTGATCCGCAACTGTATCGACCACGGTCTTGAGTCTCCGCAACAACGACAGACTGCGGGGAAGCCGTCCATGGGGACGGTACATCTCTCGGCGATTCACGCCGGGGCCTACGTCATCATCAAGGTTGAGGATGACGGGATTGGACTTGATGCTGAGGCGTTGCGCGAAAAGGGGATTGCCATGGGGCTGATCCCCGCCAACAGTGAACTCGGCGACAAAGAGCTTTTCTCGCTCATTTTGCAGCCCGGTTTTTCTACTGCCAAGAGCGTGACGTCAGTCTCAGGGCGTGGCGTCGGTATGGACGTGGTTCGGCAAGAGGTTGAGAGCCTGCGCGGCACCATTGAGATCGAGAGTCGGGAGGGGGCGGGGACCTGTTTCAGTATCAAGCTCCCCCTGACTTTGGCGATTATCGATGGTCTGTTGGTGAATATCGGAGGGGACAACTTCGTCATGCCCCTCTCGGCGGTTGAAGAGTGTATCGAGCTCGATCATCGGACAGTGGAGAAGGCGCACGGTCGTAACCTTGTTCACGTGCGTGGGGAGATCGTCCCCTACGTTCGGCTGCGCGATTTCTTTGAAATTCACGGACCGCTGCCAGAACTGGAGCAGGTGGTGATTGTCGAGGTCGAAGGGGAGCGGGTCGGTTTTGCCGTCGACTATGTCGTCGGTGAGCATCAGACCGTGATCAAGGCACTGGGCAAGCTCTACCGGCATCTTCAGGGGATTTCTGGGGCAACGATCCTTGGTGATGGCACGGTCGCCCTGATCCTTGATCTTGCCGGTCTGAGTAAACTGGCGGAAAGAGAAGAGAAAGAACTGAGTGCCTAGAGGGGGCTGTATTTTGGGCAGGTTTTGCCCTTATTCGTAATTCTTGTGGGGAATTGAAGGAGGATTTTATGAAGATGAAGTTGGGAGCGAAAATCGGTTTAGGGTTCGGACTGTTGATTGCCATCGCCTCGATTCTGGGTGGGTTGGCGATCTGGAATATGACATCGATCCGTGATCTGTCGACCCTGCTGGCCAAGGAGTATGTGCCTGAGGTTGTCGTCGCCAATGCCATTGAGCGGGCCTCGCAGGAGACGATGTACGAAATGCGGGCTTACGGCCTGACCGGTGAAGAGGGGTACCTCAAAGAAGGGCTTGAGCATCTCTCGCGGGTGAAGCAGAAGCTTGCCGAAGGGAGTCGTCTGGCGAATGAAGCGACCTCGTTAGTCAAGCTTAAAGAAGAGATCGTCACCGTTGATCGCCTGGTCGCCCAGTATGGATCTCTGGTCGAGGAGACCAAAAAGGTCAATGATACGGTTGAGGAACACCATAAAGAGCTCGATACGAGCGCTGCTGAATATATGGAGAACTGCTTTGCCTTTCTCAAGGATCAGCAGGAAGCGATGCAGCTTGAGATCGATAACGGGGTCGGGGCCTCAAGCCTGACGGCTCGTTTTGAGAAAATCACCCATGTAAATAATGTGATCGATCACGGAAATGCGGTTCGGGTCGCCAACTGGAAGTCTCAGGCCGAAGATCAGCCTGAGATGATGCGCAATGCTTTGAACTATTTTCCCCAGATCAACGAGGAGTTGGCTGAGCTTCTCCCGCTGACCAAGAAACAGGTCAACCTCGATCAGATTGAAAAGATCAGGACGTCGGGCAATGCATACAAAGAGGCGATGGAAGATCTTCTTGTTGCCTGGCAGAAGCGGGTTGAGTTGGGGCGCGAACGTAACGACGTTGGTGAAAATGTTCTTGCGGCGGCGCAAGAGACGGCGGCGGCAGGTCTGCAACACACCGATGAAATTGCCGACCAGGCGGTCAGTTCGCTCCAGTCGGCCTCCAATGTCATGATTTTCGGTTTGATCTGTGCGTTGATCATCGGAGTGGTTATCGCCATCTTCATCACTCGTTCGATTACCGGGCCGATTGCCAAGGGGGTCAACCTCGCCGAAGAGATCGCCTTGGGCGATTTCGGGATGCGGCTTAAGCTTGATCGAGGGGATGAAATTGGCCAACTCGCCAACGCCCTTGATCAGATGGCCGACAGTCTGCAAAAGCAGGCCGATGTCGCCGAGGCGATTTCCAAGGGGGATCTGAAGGTCGATGTTGAGCTCGCCTCCGAGAAAGATCAACTTGGTAAGGCGTTGCAGAACATGGCTGAGGTTCTCAACGACGTGATCCGTCAGGTGTTGATGGCGGGTGAGAATGTCGCTTCGGGAAGCCAGGCCCTCTCTTCAGCCAGTCAGGAAATGTCACAAGGTGCAACAGAGCAGGCAGCGAGTGCTGAGGAAGCCTCCTCGTCGATTGAGGAGATGACCGCCAATATCCGGCAGAACGCTGATAATGCGATGCAGACCGAAAAGATTGCCATCCAAGCCGCCCGGGAAGCTCAAGAGGGGGGCGAAGCCGTCGGTAACACGGTCGTCGCGATGAAGGATATCGCCACCAAGATCAATATTATCGAAGAGATCTCACGCCAGACCAATCTTCTCGCCCTGAATGCTGCAATCGAAGCGGCGCGTGCCGGGGAGCACGGTAAGGGGTTTGCGGTCGTTGCAGCCGAGGTCCGTAAACTTGCCGAGCGCAGTCAGGTGGCAGCAGGGGAGATCAACAAGCTTTCGGTTTCAAGTGTTGATGTTGCCGAAAAAGCGGGCGACCTGCTCAACAGCATTGTCCCCGGCATTCAGCGCACCGCCGAACTGGTTCAGGAGATCGCCGCGGCGAGCAAAGAACAGGATGCGGGAGCCGAACAGATCAGTTCGGCGATTCAGCAGCTTGATCGGGTGATTCAGCAGAACGCCGGGGCGACCGAAGAGATGGCGAGTACGGCCGAAGAGCTGTCTGGACAGAGCGAGCAATTGCAAGAGATGATCTCCTTCTTCCAGCTGCGCAATCAGAGTCAGCGGGTGGTCGGACACGAGAAAAAGAAGAGCGAATCCAAAATCCAGCCTAAAATTGCCCACATTCAGAAAGAGACCGGAACGTTTCAAGAGGATGAAGGGATGCAGAGCAGTGCCAGCGGTGTCCAGCTCGATTTGGGCAAAGGTGGTGAAGATAAGCTAGACAAAGAGTTTGAACGTTTCTGATCTAAAGGAGTGACCTATGAATACGGCCGAAAACCAGAGTGAGCGCCAGCAGTATCTCACCTTCCGTCTCGGAGAGGAGATCTTTGCGGTTGATGTGACCCAGGTTCGGGAGATCCTCGACCTGATTCCGATCACACGGGTACCGCAGATGCCCGAGTTTATGCTGGGCGTGATCAACCTGCGTGGTAGTGTGGTGCCGGTGATCAATTTGCGGCGTAAATTCAGGATGGAGCAGGTTGAGAATACCCGTGAAAGCTGTATTATCGTGCTCGAAATCCAGCTTGAAGGAGAGCAGTTGGTCATTGGTGCTCTCGCCGATTCGGTGCAGGAGGTCCTTGAACTCGGTGAGGAGCAGATCGAGCCGGCGCCGCGAATCGGAACCCGGCTCAATACCGAGTTTATCCGGGGAATGGGGAAAAAGGAGGATGATTTCCTTATCATTCTCGACATTGACCGCGTCTTCTCCAGTGATGAACTGGCTCGGGTTCAGGATGTCGGGGAACTGGCTGAAGAGGGTTAGAATTCGCAAGACAGAGGTATTATGACGCAGGAGAAAGGGCGTTCCGTCAAAGAGATCTCCAATCTCTTTGCCAAGGGGCTTGCCGACCGAGATTTCGAGCGAATCAGCCAACTGGTCTATCGGCTGGCGGGGATCAAGCTCCCTCCTCACAAAAAGAGCATGGTCGAGGCGCGCCTGCGGCGTCGGTTGCGTATTTTGCAAATGGCGTCGTATGAAGAGTACTGTTCTTATCTCTTCAGCCCTGAAGGGGAAGAGAATGAGATTGTCAGTCTTCTGAATGAGATCTCAACAAATAAGACGGATTTCTTTCGTGAACCGGCCCATTTTGACCTGTTGCAGGAGAGGATTCTCGACGAACTCGCGCAAAGCCATGGGGCAGGAGTTGATCGCCCTTTACGTATCTGGAGTGCGGGCTGTTCTTCAGGGGAGGAGCCTTACACGCTGGCGATGGTGTTGAGTGAATATCGACGTCAGCGGGGGGATTATGATTTTTCAATCCTTGCGACTGACATCTCGACCAAGGTTCTTGAAGCGGCGCGGCTTGGGATCTATCGGAGTGAGAAGATTGCTCCGGTCCCCTTGAATCTGCGTAAAAGTTATCTTTTGCGCAGTCGTGATTCGAGTCGTGATCAGGTCCGGGTGGGGCCCGAATTACGAAGCAAGGTGGAGTTCCGTCGGGTTAATTTCATGGATGATGAGTTCGGGGTCGATACCGGGCTTGATATTATTTTCTGCCGCAATGTCATCATCTATTTTGACAAGCCGACCCAGGTTCGCTTGATCAATCATTTCTGCCGGCATTTGATTCACGGAGGCTACCTTTTTATGGGGCACTCCGAGACCCTGCATGGGATGACCCTGCCGCTTAAGCATGTCGCCCCATCGGTCTATAGTCGTATTTAGGAAGGGGTATCAACGGTGGCGCCGATTGACGCAGCAGTGATGAGCCGCTTGCGCAAAAAGAGGTTGGTTTGGGATCTCTTTTTGCTTCTGGCAAGCGGTGGGGGATGGTGGCTCACCATTCCTTTGGGGGAACGAGGCGTCTTCTTTCTGGTTCTCTTTCTGATAATTTGGGGAGTCGGTCGCTGGATGCTGCAGCAGGAGGTGCGTCAGCTGCATCTTTATATGGCTGAGAACGAACAGCGCTCTGTCGTACAGCAGAAGACGGAAAGCGATCTGGACTATATCACCCATTTCGACCCCTTGACCGGTTTGCCGAATCGTCTGCTCTTTAGTGACNATGCCGAGCGGCTGGAAAAGAGTCTGGCGGTGGCTGTTTTGGTGGTGGATCATTTCCATCGGATCAATCGCGCCTATGGCCATTCCTGCGGCGAAAAACTGCTTCGGCAGATCGCTGAAAGAATTGGCACCAGCCTGCGTAGTGACGATACGGTGGCGAGCCTCGGTGATGGGCGCTTCTATCTGATTTTTCCCGAACTCCGCCGTGGCGAAGATGTCTCGCGTATTGTTCAGAAGCTGCGGCAGGCTTTTGTCCCCCCCTTCGACATTGACGGGGGCGAACTCTTTGTCACCACGAGTCTCGGATTTGCACTCTCTCCAGAGGATGGCGAAAACGAGGAGACTCTTCTCAAACACGCCGATGTTGCTCTCTCACGGGCCAAAAGTGGAGGGAGCAACCGCTTTGCCCTCTTTGCGCCTTCCATGAACGTACGAGCTTTGGAGTTGTTGACGCTCGAAAATCAGTTGCGGATGGCGCTGGAAAGGCAGGAGTTCGAACTTTGGTATCAGCCTCAGGTCGATGCCCGTAGCGGTGAGATCATCGGCGCCGAGGCTCTTTTACGCTGGCGTAACCCCGAGCTCGGTTTGGTCTCGCCGGTCGACTTCATCCCCATGGCCGAGGAGTCGGGCCTGATCCTCCCTTTGGGTGAGTGGGTTTTGCTCAATGCCTGCCGTCAAGCCAAGCTCTGGCAGGAGGCGTACGGTCAGACGTTGCAGATTGCGGTCAATATTTCGCCGCGCCAGTTTCTCAAACCTGACCTTCTGGAGACGGTCGATTCGATTCTCGCCTCAACCCGTCTGTCGCCGGACTGTCTCGAACTGGAGATTACTGAGGGGACAATTGTTCACGATGTTGAGCGGGCGGTGTCGATTCTTGCGGCGCTCAAATCGCGGGGGATTCGAATTGCGATCGATGACTTTGGCACCGGTTACTCGTCGTTGAACTATCTCAAAACCTTTCCCGTGGATCGAATCAAGATTGATCGCTCGTTTATCAGTGACATCCGTCATGCCGGGGATGACAGCATTATTATTTCGTCGATTATCGCTATGGCAGGCAAACTCGGGCTCGAAGTTCTCGCCGAGGGGGTTGAGACCGACGCTCAGAAAGATTTTCTTCTTGCCAACGATGCCTGTGCCATGCAGGGTTACCTTTTCAGTCGTCCTCTCGATGTTCGGCGACTGACCCTGCTGCTGCAGGCTTTACGTCAGGGCGATGGTGATCTCTTCTCCTGGTGGAAGACCGTTGGGGGGGGAAGCTTTGATCCGAAAGATGGAGGGAGTGAGAAAGCGGTTGGAGCGCTTCTCGCGCCATGAGGGGATTTTTCACTGGAACAGCATATGCGTAAATATGAGATGAAAGCTCTGGTTGCAGAAGATAACGAGATCAACCGGCATTTGATGCGTTTTTTGTTAGAGCGACTCGGTTGTCAGGTCGATCTGGTGAGCGATGGGGGCGAAGCTCTTGAAGTCTGGTCTCCCGGTTCACACAACTTGGTCTTCGTCGACCTTGAGATGCCGGTTGTTGATGGTGATGAAGTCAGCCGACAGATTCGTAAAAAGGAGAAAGAGGCGGCGACTCTTCCCGTTCCTCTTTACATCCTGACCGGACACGGTGATGAGAGGATGCAGCAAAGCCGGCAAGAGAGCGGGGCAACGGAAATTCTCGGGAAACCGCTCGATATCGAAAAGCTGCGGCGTTTGATCAGTACTGTGGTTGTGGGGGAGGCCGTGTCGGAGTGAAGCCGTGTGATTTTCCGCCCTTTGATCAGACCGTACAAGAGATGGCCGTGCGCCTTGGGGATGATGATCTCTCGTTTGCGATGGAAATTGTCGGCCTTTTGCTTGAACAAGTTCCTCTGAAGCTCAGAGGGTTAAAAGAGCAGGTTGCGGTGCGAGATTGTGAGGGGGTAAGGAGGCAACTCCATGATCTGAAAGGGGCGTTGGCTATTTTGGGGATTGTTCCTTTGCAGGAGTGTTTCTCTCAGATAGAGGAGCTTCTGGAAGAAGGCTGGGAACCCTTCAGGGCCGAGTTGTGGAGATTCGAACTCCTCATGGAGGAGTTGCTGGGTGAAATGCGTCGCTATTTATTAGCCACAAAATGAAACGATAAGTAAGGAGACCGGTATGCGTACTTTGATTGTAGAAGATGACCTGATCAGCCGTCGGCTTCTGCAGAAACTCCTCGCGCCTTTTGGCGAATGCCATGTTGCGACCAACGGTCGTGAAGCTGTTGAGGCCTTTTCGTTGGCGATGGTTGAACGAGAGCCGTATGACCTGATCTGTCTCGACATTATGTTGCCGGAGATGGATGGGCAGGAGGCGCTTAAAACGTTGCGGCGGATCGAGTCCGAGATGGGGGTGTCGCCGAGCGATGAGGTCAAGGTTTTTATGACAACCGCGCTCGATTCGATGAAGAATGTGATGGAAGCGTATTATCGCGGGGGGTGTACGGCCTATTTGGTCAAGCCGATCGAAAAAGAGAAGCTTTATGCGACGTTGCGTGAGTACAAGCTGATCGCTGAGGATTCTCCCTAGGGAAGCTCATCCAGATCGAGTGGGCTCTCTTCCAGTTTGCGATAGAGGGTCTGGCGGCTGATTCCGAGGAGGCGAGCGGCCTTGGCTTTGTTGCCGCCGCAGCGAATCATCGCTTGCCTGATCTGCTCTTGCTCATTTTCGTCCTGTGCGACCAGCCTTGAGGGGGCTGAGGCCCTCTCCTGAAACTCCTGCGGCAGATGCCCGATGGTTAGTACCTCGTCGCGACAGAGGATGAACGCATGCTCAATGACATGCTCCAGCTCGCGGATATTTCCCGGCCAGGAGTAGTTCATAAAGAGGGAGAGAACGTCATCCTCCACCCCACGGACACTCTTTTTGAATTTCTGATTAAACTGAGCGATGAAATGTTCGGTCAGAAGTGGGATATCGTCCC
>PKUF01000026.1 GCA_002869635.1 Desulfuromonas sp.
CAGGTTCCCCAACATGTGTGCCACCACGAAGCCGACCATCAGCAGCCCCGTGATTCCCATGATGAACTTCTTACCCAATGAACTTGTGTACCATCGCATCGCAACATCCCCTTATAAAATGAAGTTATGAAGCTGCCGAAGAATAGCAAGGAACCTTATTCCTTTCAATATTTTTTTGTATACAGCATACAGTTCACCTTGTCCCCCCTCACGATCTAAGCCATACTGGCATAGAGTTTTTTTAACGTTTAAATAAATACAAAATCCCCCCTCTTTCACAGGAGGCAGCATGAAAATCTCCCGCAGCAGCGGCATCCTCCTTCACCCAACCAGCCTCCCCGGCCGGGGCCCTGTCGGGTCCCTTGGCGAAAGTGCCTATCGCTTCATCGACTTTCTGCATAACGCCGGCCAAGGCTTCTGGCAGATCCTGCCGCTCGGGCCAACGGGCTACGGAGATTCTCCTTACAGCGCTTTTTCCGCTTTTGCCGGCAACCCTCTCCTCATCGACATGGAACGGCTGGTGGATCATGGCGATCTCCCTGAGACGGCCCTCGAAACCCTCAGCGCCAGCCCCGAGCATGTCCGCTACGACCTCGCCCATCGCGAATACGAACATCTGCTGCGACAGGCGCTGCCCCGATTCACACACGCTTCACCCGAACGCCGCACGGCCTATGAAATCTTCTGTCGTGAACAGGCCGACTGGCTCGATGACTACGCTCTCTTCCGATCCTTGCACCAGCATCTCGCCTGCGGCGACTGGTCACACTGGCCCCAGGCGCTTCGCCTGCGCCTTCCCGAAGCCCTTAGCGAGTGGCGGGAGCGCCTCGCTGACGAGATTGAGCTACACCGCTATTCCCAGTTCATATTTTACGAACAATGGTTCGCTCTGCGTGACTACGCCCATAGCCGCAACGTCTCAATCCTCGGCGACCTGCCGATCTTTGTCGCCTACGACTCGGCGGATGTCTGGGCGCACCCCGAACTTTTTCTTCTTGATGACGAAGGAAGGCCAAGTGTGGTGGCCGGCGTCCCTCCCGACTATTTCAGCGCCACTGGCCAACGTTGGGGCAACCCCCTTTACGACTGGAAGCGGATGGGTCAGGATCGCTATGCCTGGTGGCGTCGCCGCCTGAGCTGGAACCTAACCCAGACGGACTGGGTCCGCATCGACCATTTCCGCGGCTTTTCGGCTTGCTGGGAGATTCCTGCCGATGAAGAGACCGCGATCAACGGTCGCTGGCGCGAAGTCCCTGGCCACGACTTTTTTGAAACACTGACCGAACTATGTGGCGAACTCCCTCTGATTGCCGAGGATCTCGGGATCATCACCCCCGATGTCGAAACGTTACGAGACCGGTTCGATCTGCCGGGGATGAAGATTCTTCAGTTCGCCTTTGGAGGAGAGAACGACAACCCCTACCTTCCCCATAATCACATCGAACAGTCGGTGGTCTATACCGGAACCCACGACAATGACACCACTCTCGGC
Source organism: Desulfuromonas sp. (assembly GCA_002869635.1). Lineage (GTDB taxonomy): Bacteria > Desulfobacterota > Desulfuromonadia > Desulfuromonadales > BM515 > BM515. The sequence continues at coordinate 1,493 of PKUF01000026.1, forward strand.
TGGTGGAAAAGCCTTGATGCGCAAACCCGACAGCATGTTGCGAACTACCTCGGACACACCTCGCCCCAACTCCCCACCGATCTAATTCGTCTCGCTCAAGCGAGTGTGGCCGCCCTCGCGATTCTGCCACTACAGGACCTTCTCGCGCTGGGGGAGGAGGCAAGAACGAACCGCCCGGGAGCCCCCACTGGCAACTGGAGCTGGCGCGTCCCCTCTGACTCTTTGACGTCTACGCTTGCCGTCCGCCTCAAAGAGCAGACAGCCCTCTACCAACGCCTCCCCTACCCCCGGCAAAACCGCGAAATCCCTTGAACCCGACTTCAAGGGTGTGCTAATCTTCGACTTTGAACGGGAAAAAAGACCTCTTTGTGCCCTGTCGATTGTCGATAACGGCCTATTCAGAAGAGATCTGCCCCGGCACAACCACCTATATGCTGGAGGAATGCACGTGAAAAAAAGAATCACTCTGGTACTCGTGACCCTTATTGCCTGCGCTCTGGCTGCAGGCTGCAAGAATGAAGCTCCGACGACTGAAGCTCCCGCTGCAGCGCCGGCCGCAGCCCCTGAAGCCGCTCCGGCAGCACAGCCTGCCATGGGCAAATCCGGGACCGTCACCGAAACAATGAACGCCGCCGGCTACACCTATGTCCAGGTCGACACAGGCTCTGAGAAAATCTGGGCCGCCGCTCCTGAATTCCCGGTCAGCGTCGGCGATGCCGTCGTCGTCCCTGAAGGGATGCCGATGGAGAACTACCACAGCAAGACCCTCGAGCGCGATTTCGACGTTGTCTATTTCGTTGATCGCGTCATGACCGGCGGTGCTGAAGCCGCTATGGGGAGCGAGGCGATGCCCGAGGGGCATCCTCCGGTCGCCGTTGAATCGGCTGAAACCAGTGGCGTCGATCTCTCCGACATCGCTAAAGCCGACAAGACGGTCGAAGAGATCTTCGCCGCCAAAGCCGATCTTGAAGGACAAGAAGTCTCCGTTCGCGGTAAGGTTGTCAAGTTCAACCAGCAGATCATGGGCAAGAACTGGATCCACCTCCAGGACGGAACGGGCGGTGAAGGAACGAACGACCTGACGATCACCACCGCCGCTGCGGCCCAGGTCGGTGATACTGTTCTCGTCAAGGGCGCCCTCTCTCTCGACAAGGACTTCGGCTACGGCTATAAGTACGATGTCATCGTTGAGGATGCTGCGATTACCGTCGAATAAGCACCAGCACAACAGCTGTTAACAACAAAAGCCCCCGCCTGCGTGCGGGGGCTTTTGCTTAGGCGAGACCTGCCATGCCCCGTTGGCTCCCTTTCCTGACACTCTTTTTAAGCACCTACCTGCTCATGCACCTTACGGTATGGGCTGCAATCAAACCTCTGCGCTCCAAGCTGCGCCTTAGCCATCCTGCTCTTGCCACCATCGCTCTCTTTTTCTTCGCTCCGCTCCTCTCACGTCTTTTTGAGCATCACAACCTTGAAACGCTGGCTCAACTCTTCGCCTGGGGGGGCTATCTCTGGATGGGAGTCCTCTTCATCAGCTTTTCCTATCTGACCCCACTCCTTTTCTGGAACTTGTCACTTCACTACACCTCTGGTTATCTTCGCCAAAATGCAACCGCGGGCACCCGAACCTGCAGCATCGTGCTGATACTGATTGCACTTTTATCTGGCTATGCCCTCTTCTCGGGCGACAGGATCACAGTGCGCAGGATCGATCTGGAGACGCCGAAGCTTCCTCCTAAAGTCCCAGAACTACGTATCGTTCAAATCTCTGACCTCCATCTGGGACTACGCTTACGCGAAGAAAAATTGCAGCAAGTCGTTGACCTGATCCAACCCCTTGCCCCCGACCTGATCGTCGTGACCGGCGACCTGCTTGATGGCGATGTCGGCGACCCAACCCTTCTTTATGCACTTTTTTCACAGCTTGAACCACCAATGGGTAAGTACGCGATCAGTGGCAATCACGAAGTCTATGTCGGGCAAAAAGAAGCCGAAGAGTTTTTTCAAAAAAGCGGCCTACAACTTCTTGACGGTCGCTGGGACGACCCAGGCCCGCTGTTGATTGCCGGTCTTGCTGACCCCGCCAGCGGGGCGTTACCCTCTCAAGAGATTTTCCCCAACGGAAGTGAGGAGCGTTTTCGCCTCTTACTCAAACATCGTCCGACAGAGACACCACAGGCATTGAGCGACCTTCAGCTCTCCGGCCATACCCATGGTGGCCAGATCGCCCCTTTTAACCTTATGACCTCACTGGCCCACCCCTATCCGCCTGGGCTGGTTCGCTTAAGCAACGGCTGGCTCTACACCAGTCGCGGCACCGGCACCTGGGGCCCCCCCATGCGCCTCTTTTCCCCTGCTGAGATCACCCTGATCCGTCTGCAACGGCCACAATAAAAAACGCCATCATCCTGATAAGGAGTGATGGCGTCATATCTTCGACTTTTTCTTTTGTAGCGTGGCGTCTACTCTCCCACCACCTTACCGGCACAAACACAGCGTCGCTCCTCCCCCATGACCGAAAGCGTACACTCGGCGAACTGGCGAAGAATCGGCTCCCCCATTCTCCCCTTCGGCAAGAGTAACGTCCGCTGACGGCTGTGATGAAACCCTTTGACGTAATGCAGACGCAACTGCTTCTGCATCAGCTGCTCGCTAATCAGCGCACGGGAGAGGAACGAGACACCCGCGCCCGCAACAACACTCGAAATGGTCAATCGCAGATCGTCGGAGACCACCACACTGCTGAATGCGTCAAGCGCTGACCCTGCCTCTTTGAGGCTGGCCTTGAGCAACTCCTTTGAGCTGCATCCGTCACGCCGGGCATAGAGACGAAATGTCAAAAGAGTCTCAAGCGAAACATTCCCCTCTGGGATCCCCAGCGAAGGCGCGCTGACAAAGGCAAGCTCATCATCATCCAGAGACTCGACATGAAAAGGGGAGAGGTCGCAACCATCACAGTGCTCAAGAATTGCGATATCGAAATCATTTTCGAGCAAACCACGAAGTGCTGCCTCGGGCTGCTGAAAAAAGAGTTTAAGATCTGCCACATCCGCATGGCGCAGGATAAAGTCATTGAGAATCAACGGCAGATAGGCCATGCCGAAGGTCGGCGTACAACAAACGGCAAGACGCTTTTTCTCTCCCAAGCGTTTTAGTGCATCGTAGAGTTCACGCTCTTGCTCGAGAATCACGCGCGCCCGTTCAAGAACGATCTCACCTGCCTCCGTCGACACCAGTGTCGCACCACTTCGATCAAGAAGCTGATGTCCATAACGCTCTTCAAGCATCTTGATGCGCTGGGACACCGCCGACTGGGTGATATTGAGCAGTTCGGCGGCCCGAGAGAAGCTCCCCGCCTCGATACTCGTCAAAAGCGTCTTGAGATAACGCGTTTCCATAACAATTCCGACCCGCTCAGCTTCTATAAGATTTACTTATGAAGGCATTAAAAGGATTCGTTTTACGCAGGTTCTGGCGCAGTGTACCATACCGGCTCACGCTGAAGAAGCTCTTTCGTACACACTACGAAATCTCGCTTTTTCAAGCACTTCGTACCGATGATCGCTGCGGAAAGGAGGTGACCCCAGATCGGTTGCGGTCGTCACAATCACTGTTGATCCACCAAGACAAGAAGCATCCCGAAAGGAGAAACCATGCGAAGGAAGTTTTCCACCAGACACGCGCTGCGGCTGGTGAAGCTTCTTCCCCTCTTCCTGGTACTGGCCGCCTGTGCCACCGGGACGATCCGGGAAAAGCTCCTCACCCTGCCTATCATAGATGGCGCTACCTATGTCGGGCAGGAGACCTGCGCCGGTTGCCACGAGGAGAAGGCCACCGCTCTCGTACTCAACGTTCACGGCCGCCTTTCCGACACGGAATTGATGGGTGCCCACCGCGGCTGTGAAGCATGCCACGGCCCCGGCAGCCTCCACGTCGATGGCGACGGCGATACCGACAAAATCCTCCAGCCCTCGGCTCTGCGTGCCGACGAAGCCGCAGCGATCTGCGCCAAGTGCCATACCGACGGCAAGATGATGGACTGGACCCACAGCGCTCACGCCCTGGCCGATGTCAGCTGCACCGACTGCCACACCATGCACGGCGAAGAGAGCGCTCCGGGCTATCTCAAAAAAAGCGACCCTGAGCTCTGCTACAGCTGTCATCAGGAAGAGCAGGCCAAAGCGAGCTTCCCCTCACACCACCCGGTAAAAGAGGGCAAAATGAACTGCTCGAGCTGTCACAACCCCCACGGTGAACTGAACACCGAGGAGCAGGCGCGTGACCTCTGCCTCGACTGTCACGCCCGCTACCAGGGCCCCTTTGTTTTTGAGCATGCCCCGGTTGAAGAGGACTGCACCATCTGTCACGATCCGCATGGCACCGTGGCCAACAACCTGCTGCAGCAGAACGAGCCGTTCCTCTGCCTGCAGTGCCATGAGAGCCATTTCCACACCACCCGTATCTCTGGGACCACCCCGGCGACCAACGTCGCCTTCAGCTCCACCGATGCGAATGGTGCGCCGATCACCTCCTTCTCAGGGACCCCCGGTGATGGGACGAACACAACGATTCCTATTACCAATGATATGAACCTTACCGGAAATGCCTGGCAGATGGGCTTCGGCACCAAGTGTACGGTCTGCCATTCGGTGGTTCACGGCAGCGACCTCCCCTCCCAGTCGGCTCCGACAACCAATGTCGGCGAAACCCAGGGATGGCCTGATGGCGGGACCGGACTGACCCGCTAATCCACCTACGAGAAGGAGATTTAACTATGCAGCAGCATTGGAAGTGGCTGCTGGCGCCTTGCCTGGCCCTGCTCCTCTCCCCTGCTCCGGTTCTGGCGACAGACGGTGAGAACAGTGTGGAGATAGGTGGCAGCAGCATCGGCATCAGCGACAGCAAAAACCGCGTGAACGAATATTCCACCATTGCCCCCGACGAAGAATCGGTCGTCACCGGCAAGATCAAGCTTGGCGGTCATAACGATGGCGTGGTCTACGAGATTGACGGTGACTTTTCCGGCGGCAAAGATCAGCAGTTCTCCGGCGAACTCGATTTGAATCGGGCATTCCGCATTAAAGGAGATTTCTCCCGATTCCAGCATCAGCTCGACCATGACAAACTCGACTACCTCAATGCCGGCGTTCCCTCCGGGGCCGCCGCGGGGGGGTATCTCAAGAACACCCTCGGGATCACTCCCACCAGCGTCTATACAGATCCGTTAGACACCTCGACCAAAATCGCCACCTATTGGGAGGTCCCCAATTTTGACTGGCTCAGCGGCGATTACGTCACCGGCTACATCGGTGTCGATCCCTCAACCGGCAAAATGTACGCCCTTAATCCGGCCAACCCGACCGTCAAAACAGGGAACGTTGTCGCAGCCGATCCGAGCTTGGGCAACGTTGTCTGGCAGCAGCTCGGCCGCGCCAGCATGTACGGTGAAGACTTCGTCCCCAACGAGGAGTTCTTCATCGACCACAAAGAGTGGATGACCGAAGCCGACCTTGCAGTCTTCCCCAACGTCGTCCTCCACGCCGGTGCTCGTGTTGAAACCCGTCAGGGGGTTGAGCAGGCAATCGGGATGAGCAAATGTACCTCCTGTCACATCACCGGCGAAAGCAAGGATGTTGATGAGGAGACCAAGGACATCACTCTCGGTGCCACCGGCAAGTTCGGCATGGTCACTCTCGATTGGGAGTTCCTCAACCGTCAGTTCGACAACAAGGCGGATGATGCGACCCGGACCTATGATCCGGCTCTCTCTCCCAATCCGAACACGACCTACTCCCCCACCAACGGAACCTTCGACAACCGCCTGCTCTACGATTACGAAGATGGTGAACTCGCTTACGACACCACCCCCGATTCGGAAAAACAGAGCCACGTCCTCAAGGCCCGCGTCGACCTCCCCAACGACGCCTCGATCATCGGTAGCTATGTCACCGCTAAGGCCGAAAGCGTCAAGAGCAGCGACACCGGGCTGACCCTCAACCAAACCAACCTTAGCACCAGCTACGACGCCTACGGCCTCAAGGCAACCGCCAAGGTAACTAAGGGGCTGACCCTTAAAGCCCGTGCCAAGGTTGAGAAGATTGAATCGGATGCTTTTAGCTATTCGCTAACGCCGATGAACACCAGCTCGACCAAAAGTCTCGGCGGCTCCATCGATCCGGACTCTTACACCGACCTCGACCGTCACAGCGCTGGAGATGGTTAGACCACCACCCTCGCCCTCGACGCCATCTATCGTCTCGGCGCCAAGACCACCATGCGTCTCGGTTATGAGCTCGAGAAGGAAGATCGTGACGAAAGCGATCTCGGCGATACCGAGACCGCGACCCTCAAGGCGAGCGTCCGCAGCCGTCTGGCGAAAGGGCTCACCGCCCGCGCCAGCTACATGATGCAGATGATCGACGAACCGTTCATGAACCCTGACGCGGCTCTCTATGAGGATCCGACCACCGGCCTGAATTACTTCGACAAGGACACGACCGATGCCGGCTATACGCCGGGGTACATGATCGGCACCGGGCCGACCTACGGTGTCGACTACTACGATCACCGTTCCTCCGACATGAGCAACCTCCCCGAGGACGTACAGGAACTCAAGCTCGCCTCGACTTGGGCCCCCAGCGCCAACTTCTCGGCGACCGCTTCGTTCCGCGCCCGTCTCGAGGAGAACGCCCTGAAGAAGTCCTCATGGGAGCAGTCGACCTACAGCCCGAGTCTGGCGCTTTGGTATGCGGCTAACGAGAAACTCAACCTGACCTTCCTCTACAACTACCTCGGCCAGTCCACAGAAGCGAAATTCTGTCAGGGCTGGTACGATGGCTGAGCGGGTGTCATTGTATCGTCCCAGTTTGGGACGACCTGCGATACAACCGAGTACAACACCGATGTCAACACTCTCTCGCTCAACGCTGATTTTCAGGCGAGCGACAACCTGATGCTCACCTTCGGCGCACTCTACAGCCTTGCTGAAGCTGACTGGACCGGTCTCAACCTTGAGACCCCCTCCTACATTAACGACGCAACACTCGTCGGTACGCTCTACAGCCTTGAGGCCGTCAGCGCCATCACCGACTACTCGGATCTCGAATTTGTTCAGACCGAGCTGAACTTCGGCGGGACCTACACCTTCTCGCCGGCTCTCTACCTGACCGCAGCGGCCGGATACGAGATCTTCGAGGACAACAGCCCCTACGTCTATGGTGACCAGGATGGTACCGCCTGGTCCGGCAACGTGGGTGTTGGCTACCGTTTCTAATTCTCACCTTCACATTGATGTGATGTGATCAAGCCCGGCGACACAGGTCGCCGGGCTTTTTTTTATTTTCGCCGCTACGAGCATTGGCAGCTCAGCTACTCTGCTGTATAGTCGAGACCTTACCTGTAATACATCAGGGATGCCTTTATGACCCCGCTTGCGCCGCACGACATCACTGTCTTCCTCCTCGCCCTCGGGACACTGCTGCTGATCGCCCGCGGTCTCGGTGAGGTGGTGCGCGCCCTCGGTCTCCCCTCGGTCCTCGGAGAGATCGCTGCCGGAATCCTCCTCGGGCCAACCTTCTTCGGCTACCTCGCCCCAAACCTTTATGCTTCACTCTTCCCATCTGACGGTAACGGCTACCTCCTCCTCAGCGGCCTGACCACCCTCGCCATCGTCCTCTTTCTTCTTGTGGCGGGGATTGAAATCGACCTCGCCACCGTCTGGCGTCAGGGGAAGACCGCAGCTCTGGTGGCACTTGGGGGGATGATCCTCCCCTTCTCATTCGCCTTCGCCGTCGCCTGGTACCTTCCGGACCAGGTCGGCGCCCCTGCCGACGTTCCGCA
>PKUF01000068.1 GCA_002869635.1 Desulfuromonas sp.
AGGGGAAAAATGAGTCTCGCTGCGATATTCACTCTGTTGGTGGTGGCGATGATGCTCGTTGGGCTGGTGCTTGAGCTTTTCGCTCCCGATGTCATTGTCTTTTCGGCCTTGGGGGTGTTGCTGGTTGCCGGTATCGTTACACCGGCCGAGGCGCTCAGCGGTTTCTCCAATGCCGGGATGCTGACCGTTGCGATTCTTTTTGTTGTTGCTTTTGCCGCCCAAAGCTCGGGGATCCTGGAACTTTTTGCGCAAAAGGTGATGGGGACGAGCGGGGGAGGGCGACGTTCTCTGCTACGTTTGATGCTGCCGGTTCTGACGCTTTCGGCGTTTCTCAACAATACCCCTATTGTCGCCATGTTCACCCCGACGGTACGGGATTGGGCTTTACGTCGGCGACTCGCTCCGTCAAAGTTTCTTATTCCCCTCTCTTATGCGTCGATTTTTGGTGGGGCTTGTACCCTTATCGGGACTTCCACCAATCTTGTCGTCAACGGGCTCTATCAACAGGCGACAGGGAGTTCTCTGGCGATGTTTGAGCTTGCCTGGATCGGTGTCCCCTGTGCGCTAGCCGGGATTGTCTTTTTTTTGCTGGTAGGGTTTCGCCTCCTGCCGAACCGGGCCGACCTGAGTGAACAGTTTGATCAGGCCGGACGAGAATATCTGCTTGAGATGCGGATCCCCGAGGGGAGCCCTCTTATCGGCCTGAGTGTTGATGCGGCAGGTCTGCGCCAGCTTGATCAGCTCTATCTTGCTGAGATTGTACGTGCCGGACATGTGCTTGTGCCGGTCAAACCACAAGAGAAACTGTTGGCGGGGGATCATCTCATCTTCAGTGGGCAACTCGAGGGGGTGGTGCGACTGCAGAAAATTACTGGTTTGGCGCTATGTGAAGAGGGAGATTATTGCAGCGAGATGTTCAAAAGCGGCCGGGGGCGGATTCTCGAGGCGGTGGTTTCGCGCTCCTCGCCGATGCTCGGAAAAAGTATTCGAGAGGGGGGATTCCGCTCTCGTTACGATGCGGCGGTTCTGGCGGTGCATCGACACGGAGAACGGATTACCAGCGGTCTGGGGCAGCTTGAGTTACGTCCCGGCGACACCCTGCTGCTGTTGGCAGGAAGTGATTTTTTCAAGCGCTGGAAACACTCCCGTGATTTTTACATGGTCAGTAAGGTTGGGGACGCCCCGGTCGTCAATCGGCGTAAGACGCTGATTGCTCTTGTCGCTTTGAGCGGGATGATTCTCCTTTCGGCCTCTGGTATTTTGCCGATTCTTCACGCGGCGATTCTTGCTGCACTGGTCTTGTTGCTCAGTCGCAGCGTTACCGCGGTAGAGGCACGCCGTAGCATTGAACTCAATGTTTTGGTGGTGATTGCCGCGGCTCTGGGCATCAGCAAGGCTCTTGAGAAGACCGGAGCCGCCGATGCTCTGGCCCAACTGGTGATTCAGGCCGTCGATGGACTCGGTCCATTAGGACTGCTCGCGGCCATTTATATCGTCACCTCGATTATGACCGAGGTGGTAACAAACAACGCGGCTGCGGCCCTTGCTTTTCCGATTGCCCTCTCTGCTGCAGCGCAGGCTGGCTATGACCCGCGCCCTTTTGTCATTGCTATTGCGGTGGCGGCGTCGGCCAGTTTTGCCACCCCGATCGGTTATCAGACCAATCTGATGGTCTATGGCCCGGGCGGGTACCGTTTTACCGATTTTCTCAAGGTCGGCATCCCCATTAACCTTCTGTTTATGACGGTCTGTCTGATCCTGGTCCCTTTGGTCTGGAGTTTTTAGTGATGACGCCGGGGCTTCCCCGGCAACGTGAACCTTTTGCCTTACAGGAACGCTATGAAAATCAACATGACCCATCTTCGCCAGCTTGAGGCGGAGAGCATCCACATTATTCGCGAGGTCGCCGCCGAGTTCGAGAATCCCGTGATGCTCTACTCTATCGGCAAGGACTACTCCGTCATGCTGCATCTGGCTCGAAAGGCCTTTTATCCGGGAAAGCCGCCTTTCCCGCTGATGCATGTCGACACAACCTGGAAGTTTCGGGAGATGATTGAATTTCGTGACCGGATTGCTTCCGAATACGGATTCGACCTTCTCATCTACACCAACGAGGAAGGCGCCAAGCAGGGAGTGAGTCCTTTCACCCACGGGAGTGCGCTCTATACCGACATCATGAAGACCGAGGGGCTCAAACAGGCGCTCGACAAATATAAATTTGACGCCGCTTTTGGCGGCGCCCGACGTGATGAGGAGAAATCTCGGGCTAAGGAGCGAATCTTCTCCTTTCGTACTGAGTCTCACCGCTGGGATCCCAAAAGTCAGCGTCCCGAACTCTGGAACCTCTACAACGCCAAAGTTCGTCCGGGAGAGAGTATCCGTGCCTTTCCTCTTTCGAACTGGACCGAGCTCGATATCTGGCAGTACATCTACCTAGAGCAGATTCCCATCGTTCCCCTCTACTATTCGGCGGTTCGTCCTGTGGTTGAGCGTGACGGAATGCTGATCATGATTGATGACGATCGTCTTAAACTTCTCCCCGGCGAAAAAGTTGAAGAGAAGTCGGTTCGTTTCCGTACCCTCGGCTGCTACCCCCTTACCGGGGCGGTGGAGTCGACGGCGGCGACGCTGCCGGAGATCATTCAGGAGATGTTGCTGACCCGCACCAGCGAGCGTCAGGGACGGTTGATCGACCATGATCAAGCCGGTTCGATGGAGAAGAAGAAACAGGAAGGGTATTTCTAAAGATGGCACATCAATCAGATCTGATCGCTGAAGATATTCTCGCCTATCTCAAGGCGCAGGAAGAGAAGGGGATGCTGCGCTTTATCACCTGTGGCAGCGTCGACGATGGCAAGAGCACCCTCATCGGCCGTCTCCTCTGGGACAGTAAGCTGGTTTTTGAGGATCAGCTTGCGGCGTTAGAGGTCGACAGCAAAAAAGTTGGCACACAGGGGGAAGAGATCGATTACGCCCTGCTCCTTGATGGCCTGCAGGCTGAGCGGGAACAGGGGATCACCATCGATGTCGCTTATCGCTTCTTCTCCACCGACAAGCGCAAGTTTATCGTCGCCGACACCCCTGGTCATGAGCAGTACACCCGTAACATGGTTACTGGGGCCTCCACCGCCGGGGTTGCGGTCATCTTGGTCGATGCCCGCAAAGGGGTGCTGACCCAGACCCGGCGTCACAGTTTTCTCGTCTCGCTTGTGGGAATTCGCAAGATCATCCTTGCCATCAACAAGATGGACCTCGTCGATTACGATGCCGAGCGCTACGAGACGATCTGCGACGAATACCGCGAGTTTGCCAAAGACCTCGGTTTTGAAGAGATTGCCTGTATTCCGATCTCGGCCCTTAAAGGGGATAACGTCATTGAGCGTACCGACGTGACCTCTTGGTATGACGGGCCGACGCTGATGGAATATCTTGAGACGGTTCAGGTCTCTGACCGACAGACTCAGCTCCCGTTCCGTTTGCCGGTTCAGTGGGTGAATCGGCCCAATCTCGATTTTCGCGGGTTTTCCGGCACCATCGCTTCGGGGACAGTCCGCCCCGGTGATGAGGTAATTGTTCCCGCATCGGGACAGAAGAGTCACGTCGAGCGCATTGTTACCATGGATGGTGATCTCGACGAGGCGATGGCTGGCCAGGCGGTCACCGTGACGTTGACCGACGAGATCGATATCAGTCGTGGCGACTTGCTTGCCTCGCCTGAAGCGCGCCCCTCGTACGCTGATCAGTTTGAGGCGCATTTGGTCTGGATGCATGAGGAGACCCTGCTGCCGGGGCGTAGCTACTTGCTCAAATGCGGTGCGACCACCGTTCCGGCCCAGATCAGTGACCTCAAATACAAGATCAACGTCAACACCCTGATCCGTGAGCCGGGCAAGACCCTTGATCTCAACGAGATCGGGGTCTGTAACCTTACGTTGAGCAAGTCGATCTCCTTTGACCCTTACAAGGAGAATCGAGGTACCGGGAACTTTGTCCTCATCGACCGGATGACCAATGCCACTGTTGGCGCGGGGATGATCGATTTCCCTCTGCGCCGTGCCACCAATATCCACTGGCAGTCGATCGATATCGACAAGAAAAGTCGGGCTGAGCTCAAAGGGCAGAAGCCCCGGGTCCTCTGGTTCACCGGACTCTCCGGGGCCGGAAAGTCGACGATTGCCAATATGGTGGAAAAGAAGCTCCACAGTCTCGGGAAACATTCTTATCTTCTCGATGGTGACAATGTCCGTCACGGACTCAACCGCGATCTTGGTTTCACCGACGCCGACCGGGTTGAAAATATCCGTCGTGTCGCCGAAGTTTCCAAATTGATGGTTGATGCCGGATTGGTGGTGCTGGTCTCTTTTATCTCCCCTTTCCGCAGTGAGCGGCGCATGGCTCGTGAACTCTTTGAATCTGGTGAGTTTGTCGAGGTTTATGTCAATACGCCGATTGAAGTTTGCGAGGAGCGCGATGTCAAAGGGCTCTACAAAAAGGCCCGTAGCGGTGAACTGAAAAATTTCACCGGGATCGATTCGGCCTACGAAGCGCCCGAATCGGCCGAGATCGTTGTCGACAGCAGCAGCCAACCGGCCGAAGAGATTGCCGAAGAGATCGTACGCCAGTTGTTCGGCTAGCCTCTCACCGTATATGGAGTGATTGATGTCCTATCGCAGTATGCTTGATAAAATAAGCGCCATCTCCCGTGACGCGGGGGCGGCCATTTTGACAATCTACAACAGTGACGATTTCAATGTCGAGATCAAGGGGGATAACTCCCCCTTGACCGCCGCTGACCGCGCCTCGCATGAGGTGATCGTCGCGGGTCTTGAGCGCGACTTCCCCGAGATTCCGATCCTCTCTGAAGAGGGGATCGGAATCGACTACAGCGAACGTAAAGGGTGGGAGCGCTTCTGGCTTGTCGACCCGCTTGATGGCACCAAAGAATTCATCAAGCGTAACGGCGAGTTCACTGTCAATATCGCTTTGGTCGAGAACGGCGTGGCGACCGTTGGTGTCGTCTACGTTCCGGCTCAGGACAAGCTCTTTGCCGGGGTCGTCGGCGAAGGAGCCTACACGGTAGAAGGTGATGGCGTGGCGATGCCGATCAGCGTACGCACTACCCCGCCTGAAGAAGGTCTGGTGGTGGTCATGAGTCGCTCCCACCCTTCGCCTGAACTTGCCGCTTATCTCGAGAAAATCAAGGTCGGTGAGGCGTTGCCGGTGGGGAGTTCCCTCAAACTCTGTGCCGTCGCCGAAGGTCGGGCTGATCTCTATCCCCGTCTCGGTCCGACCATGGAGTGGGATACCGGCGCCGGCCAGGCGGTGGTCGAAGCGGCGGGTGGCAAGGTCGTTACCCCTGAAGGAAAGCCCCTACGTTACAATAAAGAAAACCTTCTCAATCCCTATTTCATCGTCTCCCCGGCCTGATCCCTTTGCCGTAAGGAGAGAGGAGGTCATTCATGTCGACCGTTCTGGTCACAGGTGGCTGCGGCTATATCGGTTCGCACACCGTTGTTGAACTGTTGTTGCGCGGCGATGATGTTGTTGTTGTTGATAATCTAAGTAACAGTTCGCTGGAGTCGATCAAACGGGTCGAAACGATCACAGAACGGGTTCCGCATTTTATCGAAGTCGATATTCTTGATCGTGCGGAGCTTCGTTGCGTTTTTGACAAATACCGTCCCGATTCGGTGGTTCATTTTGCCGGGCTCAAGGCGGTTGGGGAGTCGGTTTCAAAGCCGCTCTCTTATTACCAGAACAATGTTGCCGGCACCGCCAACCTCTGCGAAGTGATGGCTGAACACGGGGTCTTTTCGCTTGTCTTCAGTTCGTCGGCGACGGTTTACGGCGACCCCGAAACCCTTCCTCTGCGCGAAGATGCCCCGCTTGGGGCGACCAACCCCTACGGTCGCAGCAAGCTCTTTGTCGAAGAGATGCTGCGTGATCTACAGATTTCTGATCCCAGATGGCGCATCGCCCTGTTGCGCTACTTCAATCCGATCGGCGCTCATCCTAGCGGGATGATCGGTGAAGACCCCCGTGGTATCCCCAACAACCTCTTCCCCTTTATCACCCAGGTGGCTGTGGGGCGGCGTGAAAAACTCGCTATATTTGGCGACGACTATCCGACCCCAGACGGGACCGGGGTCCGAGACTATATTCATGTGGTTGATCTTGCCCTTGGTCATCTCAAGGCGCTCGACTATCTTGCCGAAAAAGAGGGAATCCTTACCTGTAATCTTGGGACGGGGCAGGGCTACAGCGTGCTTGACATGGTTCGTAGTTTTGAACGGGTCAACGGGGTTACCATCCCTTATGATATTGTCCCTCGTCGTCCCGGCGATATTGCCTCTTGCTGGGCCGATCCTAGCGTTGCCGCGGAGCAACTCGATTGGAAGGCGACCCGCAGTCTTGATGACATGTGCACCGATGGCTGGCGCTGGCAGCAGCAGAACCACATCGGCTATCTCCCGTAACGGGAGAGTTTGTCTGGAATGTCTTTTATGTTGCAGCGGTTAAAAAGAAAAATCACCGAATTTACCTCAGATAGCCGTTTTCGCGAGATTCTCACAGGCTCTGTCTTTGCCCTTGTAGCGAGGGTCGGATCAACGGGGCTGGCACTGCTTAGCTCCCTGATCGTTGCCCGAGTTTACGGCGCTAAGATGGTTGGTGTTCTCGCTGTCGTTCAGTCGTTCATGATTCTTTCCGGGATTTTCGCCATCCTTGGAACGGATCAGTCAATTATGCGTCTGATCCCTGAGCACGCCGCCAAATATTCTGGACTTTCAGCCTTTAAGGTTTACCGGAAAACTCAATATCTGGTGGCTGGGGCGTCGCTGACTCTAGGCGTTCCAATCTTCTTTTTCTCGGAAATTATTGCAGATAAAATCTTCTCCAAACCCCATTTTGCCTACTACATCGGCATCACGTCCCTTTGTATTATTTTTAAAGGCCTGATGGATCTGAATACCCAAGCTGTACGCGGGCTGAGGTTGATTCAGACCTTTGCCATCATGCAGGTCTTTCCTCAAGTTTTCATGCTCATAATCCTTCTGGTGATGATCGTTGTCAGTGGAAAGGAGAATGACCCCTTTTATGCACAGCTCGCAGCCTGGGGGATGACGGCAGTGGCAGGGGCGTTGATCATGGATCGCGCATTTAAAATGCGAAGCAACAAGACCGATCATGTAGAACCTTTGCCACTGCGAAGCTTGCTTGCGATATCAACACCGATGATGATGACCCTGTCCATGAATTTTTTAATTGGGCAGAGTGGTGTGCTCATTCTCGGGATCTATCTTCCGGAAAACGAGGTTGGTTACTACGCGATAGCTGTGAAACTGGCGACTTTGACGGCATTTGTCCTCAATGCCATTAACTCAATGGCTGCGCCAAAGTTCTCGGAGCTTTACCATACGGGAAAAATGGATGAACTTTTTCACATCGCCCGTAAATCAACAAAACTTATTTTTGTGACGACGGTCCCTGTTCTCTTTTGTCTTGCAGGATTTGGGCGTTTAATCCTCTCATTTTGGGGGGAGGAATTTACCTCAGCTTACCCTGTTCTATTGATTCTAATTGTCGGTCAGTTTGTGAATTCTGTCTCTGGTTCAACCGGTAATTTTATGAATATGACAGGGCATGAGAAGGTTTTTAAAAATATTATTGCTGTGGCAGGCGTGCTTAATCTTGGTCTCTGTTTTCTCCTGATCCCTTCTTATGGAGTTTTAGGAGCTGCAGTCTCTGCGGCCTTAAGTCTTGCCTTGTGGAACCTATGGACGCTTTGTTTTATCAAGAAAAAATTTGGCAAAAGTATTGGCTATTTTCCTGGGGTAGGCTGAATTTGGTGCGTTTTTCTGATTCTGGTAGAAGAGCTCCTATGCATGTTTCGTTGTTTTTTCAGAAAAGAGCGCTGTGATAACGGATCGTGGTTCAATTGACGGCTTTTCTTTTGGGGGGAGTTAAGACCTTTTTCTTGTCATGAATAACTCTCCTACTCAAACTTCGCTCAAATCGCAAATCACTTCTGGGGTGATGTGGTGCGGCTTTGGGCGCGTTGCCCAGCAAGTTGTCCAGTTTGGGCTTTCCGTTTTGCTGGCAAGATTACTATCACCTGACGATTTTGGCTTGATCGCGATGATGATGGTTTTTACCGGATTTGCCGGGATGCTTGCGGATGGTGGTTTTAACACAGCGTTGGTGCAAAAACAGGGCATGACTGATGCCCACGTCTATACAGTTTTCTGGATTACCCTCGTCTCTGGATTTCTCCTGGCGGCAATGACCTTTCTTCTGGGATCAACGCTGGCTTCATTTTACGAAGCCCCGGCGTTGGAACCTATTTTTAAGGTTATTTCCGTTAATTTTATTTTGAGCTCATTCGGCAATGTCCCCTCGGCATTGCTGCAAAAGAGAATGGCGTTTAAAAAAATTGCGGCCATCAATAATTGGGCTCTCTTCGTTTCTGGAACTGTTGCTGTTGTGATGGCGTTGTGCGGGGCTGGGGTCTGGAGCCTTGTCGTACAATCGATCGTATCATCGCTGGTGCTTGCAAGCTTACGTATCTGGTCTTGTCGGTGGGTTCCGCGATTCATCTTCAGCCCACAGGCCTTGCGAGAGATATGGGGTTTCAGTGGTCATATGTTCGGTTTTTTGTTTATCAACTACTGGGCGAGAAATGCAGACAACCTCATCATTGGTAAATTTTTCGGATCGACAGCGCTGGGGTTCTATAATCGTGCTTATGCTTTGATGTTACTGCCGTTGACCCAATTCAACGCGATCATCAATCAGGTTATGCTTCCCGCTTTGTCAAAGATTCAGGATGATAAGCCTCTGGCACGTTCGCTTTATCTCAAAACAACCGGTATTGTTAGCTTGTTGGCGTCTCCCCTGATGTTTGGCCTTTTTGTCGTGGCGGACCCTTTTATTTTGACGGTTTATGGCGAGAAATGGGGTGATGTTGCGCCGATTCTTCAGATTCTTGCATTGGTCGGGTGGATGCAGTCCTTGACGAGCAGTGTCGGTTTGCTGCTCCAGTCGCAAGGCCGCTCTGATCGTCTTTTTTACTGGTGGTCCTTGTTTTACGCAATGTTTATCGTCTCGTTTTTCGTCGGGGTGATGATTGGGACGGTCTATGCCGTGGCAGTCTGTTACGCCGTGGCCAATCTTCTCTATATCTATCCTGCGATGAGCATCTGTGGCCGTGCCGTCGATCTCAAGGCTTTTGAGATCATGAAAGCCGCTTCTGGCCCGGTCTTTGCCGCGTTGGGTATGGGGGCCGTCGTCTATGCCG
>PKUF01000025.1 GCA_002869635.1 Desulfuromonas sp.
AAGTTGAGGATTAAAATGGCTCAAGGTGCTGGAGAAAGAGGATCTTTGCCGCTTTGCGACAGCAAAAAGATTCGCCAAAGGAAAGGAGTGGATCGTCTCGGATGAAGATGATGACGATGAAGTCGCCTTTTGCTACACTGGCCTGTACAGGAGGGCTTGACCCATGATTCAGCAAAACCTTTACGTCGCTTTTGGCTTGACGCTCTTTGCCGGTCTGGCGACCGGCATCGGCAGCGCCATCGCCTTTTTCGCCAAGAGGACCAGCACCCGTTTCCTCTCGCTCAGTCTCGGTTTCTCGGCTGGGGTGATGATCTATGTCTCCTTGGTCGAGATCTTCGTCAAGGCGCAGGATTCACTCATCGCGGTCTACGGTAAAAAGCTCGGTTCGTGGTACACCGTCGGCGGGTTCTTCGGCGGGATCCTGCTGATCGCCATTATCGATCGGCTGGTTCCGAATATTGAGAATCCGCACGAGGTGCGCGGGGTCGAAGATCTCGAAGAGGGAGCGCCAACCGAGAAAGAGCGCAAGTTGCTGCGCATGGGGACCTTCACCGCTCTGGCGATCGCCATCCACAACTTCCCCGAGGGGCTCGCCACCTTTGCTGCCGCGCTGACCGATCCGACCATCGGGGTTTCGATCGCCGTGGCGATTGCTATCCACAACATCCCGGAGGGGATCTCGGTCTCGGTGCCGATCTATTACGCCACCGGCAGCAAAAAGAAGGCGTTCATCTGGTCGTTTCTCTCGGGAATCTCCGAACCGATCGGCGCCCTGATCGGTTATTTTCTCTTCTTCCACTACTTCAACGACACCGTCTTCGGCATCCTCTTCGCCATGGTTGCCGGGATCATGGTCTTCATCTCCCTTGATGAACTGTTGCCCTCAGCGCAGAAATACGGTGAACATCACCTCTCGATCTACGGTCTGGTCGCCGGCATGGCGGTGATGGCGCTGAGCCTGCTGATGTTCCTGTAATCGGGAGATTGAGATCGTCGCGCACATGCGGCGAAACAGGGTCGTTACGGATGACCAAAGGGCGACGGTGACGTCGCCTTTTTATGTCGGAGTGAGCAATTGCCGCATTCTCTGACCGGAAGGATGGTATGAATCACGCCTCGCGCAACCGCCTGACCGAATACCAGCTCGCCCGCTTTTCCGGTACCACCCTCTTCGACCGGGTCGCCCGCGCCGTCTGTCGTGCCGGTTGTCTGCCGCGCAAAGAGCTTTTCGAGGCGTTGGAGGTCGCCCGGCGGCTGCGGCGGCGCTGTCGCGGCGGGCGCATCGTCGATCTCGCCTGTGGTCACGGTCTGGCCGCCACCCTTTTGCTGCTCCTCGATGACAGTTCCCCCGAAGCCCTCGGCATCGACCGGCGTCTGCCGCCGAGCGCCGCCAAGCTGCAGGCGGTGCTCAACCACGAGTGGCCGCGCCTTGCCGGGCGGGTGACCCTGCAAGCCGGTGAGATTGAAGATGTCGTTTTATCTGCCGATGATCTGGTCGTCTCGGTTCATGCCTGTGGTCCGCTCAGCGATCTGGTGCTTGAGCGGGCCATCGCCGCCCGTGCCCGGGTCGCCCTGCTCCCCTGCTGTCACGATCACAAAGAGAGTGGTGGTGCAGCGCTGCGTGGCTGGCTCGACGGGGCGCTGGCGATGGATGTCGAGCGGGCGCTGCGGCTACAGGCGGCGGGGTATAAGGTGATAACCCAGACGATCCCGGCCGATATCACCCCGAAGAACCGGCTGTTGCTGGGGATTCCAGAGTGAGGGCGTTGCCGATGCGACGGCAATTCTCGTTCCCCGTTCTGCGTCTGCTGCCGCTCCTGCTCTGGGTGTTCATGACCCTCTCCGGCTGCGGTGGTGATGACGGGGCGTCAGTCGAGAGCGGTTCGACCCCAGGGGCGGGGAATCAGTTTTTGCGGATTTTCGTGCGCCCCTTTGCCGGGCAGTACACCAACACCTGGTCTTTTGATCACGATCTGCCGCTCGGCACCTTTTCGGAGAGCGATTCGGCCTTAGGAAGCCGCGATGTGCTGACCTGGCGCGGGAGTACGCGGGTCATGTTCTGGGGGGATGGTCGCTTTCACGACGGCTACGACTGGGCCCTGCCAGAGGGGACGCCGCTTAAAGCGGTGGCCGATGGCGAGGTCTTCTTTGCCGGGCTTGAAGAGCCTTTTACCTGTGGTTCAAAAGGTGCAGTGGCGGCGCTGATTGTCGGCATCCGTCATGCCGTGGCCGAAAGTACAATCTACGAAAGCCTCTACGTGCACATGAGTCGGGTTGATGTTGCGGTCGGTGAGAGCGTCAGCGCGGGGCAGCTGATCGGGCTTTCCGGCAACACCGGCTGCTCCTTCGGGCCGCATCTGCACCTGACGGTGCGTAAGGTGACGCAGAGCGGTGACAAGGTTGTGGTCGACCCCTTCGGTTGGGAAGGGGGCGGGGATGATCCGTGGGAGATTTATAACGGGGGCGTGAGGAGTTATTGGTTGTGGAAAGAGGGGGAGGCTCCACAAGGGGAGTATGTAGAGTGAGTTAGGTATCCTGTCCCCGGAACTCCGCTGTCCCCGGAACTCCGGAGAAAATAAATCTGTCCCCTTTTCTTTTTTGCGGTCGGTGAGAACGTCAGAGCGGGGCAGCTGATCGGGCTTTCCGGCAATACCGGCTGCTCCTTCGGGCCGCACCTGCACCTGACGGTGCGTAAGGTGACGCAGAGCGGCGACAAGGTTGTGGTCGACCCCTTCGGTTGGGAAGGGGTCGGGGATGATCCGTGGGAGGTCTATAACGGGGGCGGGCGGAGTTATTGGTTGTGGAAAGAGGGGGAGGCGCCGCAAGGGGAGTATGTGGAGTGAGTTAGGTATCCTGTCCCCGGAACTCGACCCGTGACTTGAGGTCGCAAATTGCGACTTCAAGTTTGTAAAGTGAAAATAGATCTGTCCCCTTTTGCCCCACTAAAAAAGATCTTGCTAATAACCAATTAGCACTCTATAGTCGAGAGTGCTAATTGGTTGGGCTTAATAGGTTGTGTTTAGTCCTATGGCAAGAAAAAAGACTTCAAAACTTAAGGGGGCGATTATGAGCGAAAGAAAGCTGAACATTATTTTCATCATCGGAGGTGAAGAAGTCACTGTTCCGGCGAATCCCAATGCTCCTCTTCAGGCTGCGCGAAATAAAGCGTTGGAGATGGCTGAAGAGACAGGGCGGGAGCCTGATGAGTGGGAAATCAAGGACGACAGTGGAAATGTTCTGGACCCAACAGTCAAAGTTAAAAACCTCGGGCTTAAAGACGGGGCAAAGCTCTTTCTAGGCCCAAAAGTCAGTGGTGGCGGCTGCGGTTAAAAACCATGCAGGTTGATAGAAAAGTTTGTCAAATAAAGTTCGATCGTGAGGTCGCCAACCTGCGGCGGCAGAGTGATATTTTGCGTGGAAGGGGGTGCTACATCATAGACGCCACCTTTCCCAAGGTTGATCTCCTTTTTCTGCCAAACAATTTTCTTAAAGCTGAGTTTCCAACATGGATCCCACAAGGGGATATGCTGGCGATTGGGGTTGGTCAGATGCAGTTAAAATCAGTTGCAGGGCAGGCCTTTGGTGTTCGGGTCGACATGGAAGGATATGATGTCCGAGCCCCCTCTGTTACCTTCCGCGACCCTCGATCTTGGGAACTAGCACCATATGACAGGCTACCTCAGGGTCATTTTCGGGATCGTGTTGGAACAATGCGGCCTGTAGTCGTCGAGGCACATCCAAAATTTTCACGGCCCTTTTTCTGCATGGAGGGCATTCTGGAATTCCATGATCATCTTCAGCACACAGATCGGGAATGGTTTTCCTCAAGATCTGGATTCGGCTTGTTTTATATTGCTGAAATGGTTTTGACGACCTGCTGCATGAGTTGCCAGCCTCGACTGTTGCTAAACAGCCCTCCCGTGCCTAGTAATAGTATCTGGGTAGCATCACCTAATGGGGGGATGTAGTAATGGCACTTGCAAGATTTTTCTCTCGGGCCGCAACCGCGATCGGACAGCACCTCTCAATTGGTAGAGATGACCTCGAAAATTTCCTCGAACAGACCCTGATAGAAGTTCATTTCGGTGAAGACTGCCTAAAAAAGGAAAACGCCTACTGGACGGCCTCACTTCTAATAAACATTGTATCCCGTCTCTACCCTCGGCTTGCCCTCAGCGGACAATCAGAGTTTACGGCCGAAATGGCTTCAGTCGCCCTCGGGATTAATCCTGACATCGAATTAGTTTCTGCACCTCAAACCCCGAGTGTGAAAATTGCCATCGGAACTGGCACAGCCCAACCTGCAGAAACGTTGTGCCCTGGGTCCTCTGGATGGGTTGCCTCTCTTGTCCAAGATGGGACGCTTCCCTTAAGTGGTCCGCCTAATCCATACGCCGCGTCGTTTGCTGCTGGCCTTGCCGCAGCTGAGACTTTTCGCCGAATTTTTTCAGAACGACTCGAAGACCATCACCCTATAGGGAATGTCCGTGTTTCTCTGCTCGATTTTTCAGAAAATAGTGGTGTTGAGGAGGTCCTTGGTCCTATGGATATCGGGGACGTTGCTTTTTGCGGGCTTGGAGCCGTTGGAAATGCTGCGATTTGGGTCTTGTCTCGGCACGAAGGTCTTACTGGTCGTGCTACGCTAATAGATCATGAAACAATTGAGCTTTCAAACTTACAACGGTACGTTCTAGCCCTAGATGCAGATGAAAATGTTAGTAAACCAGAGCTTGCCATGAGGGCATTTGCTACGGGCAGCCTAAGTGTAGAACCCCAGCCTCTTACTTTATGCGACTACTCAAGCAGGCTTGGTGACAGGCCTATTCAACCCACGGTTTGCGTCTCGGTCGATAACTTTCACGATAGACGAGTTGCACAAGCTCTTCTGCCGCGTCTTGTTGTTAATGGGTATACAGGAAAAACAGATTTGGGTGCATCTTGGCATTATTTTGATAATGATAAGGCCTGTTTGGCTTGCCTCTATTTTAGAGAACAAGAACCGAGTGAATTAAACCGAATGGTTTCAGCTCTGGGCTTGGATGATATCGTGGTGGTTCAGATGATCCCTGACGGTAAGGTACTTGTCTCTGACCATCTAAGGATAATTGAAAAGCATCGAGGGCTAGAAGAAAATGCTCTTGCGGCTTGGGAAGGAAAGCATATTCAGGACGTATATTCGAGTGTGACATGCGGGAATTTGGGAATTGCGGTCAATGGGCAGGAAACTGAGGTTGTTCCATTAGCCCATCAATCCGTTTTGGCAGGAGTACTAATGGCATCAGAGTTGGTCAAGAGAACTACGTCTTTGGCGGAACGAAGCCAAGCAGAAAATTTGGCAAATTGGCCAAATATTCTCAAATCAACGCCGAAGCGCTGGTGCTACAGTATTCCACCGACTAAAAATTGTATCTGTTCTGACGATGACTACTTGAACGTATATAAAGAAAAGTGGTCATCGGACGAATAAGATCACTTCCAAATCCACTTCCACCAGCGATGCTTTAAAGGTTTAATCCCCTCGATATCGCTTTTTAAAATAGTAAAAAACCGATCCTTATCTTTGCTAGATACCTCTTCCCATTGACCTCTGCGTAATTGATATACTGCCCAGCGGTGCAAATTAGCGGGTCCTGTTGCAAAATCAGGGACAACCAAAGAAAAGCTACCTTCTTTTGTTGCCACGGCAAGACGATCATCAGTCTCGGAGTGGTAAGCCCGCGAAGGGTGGCTGTGGACTTGGGCAACTAACCTTAAACCTGTCTTATGTAGATACTTATTAATTGAAAAAAGAGTTTCACCAGAGACTAAATAGCCGACTCCATATTCACTTTTAATCGACTTCTGAGGGGGGGTGAATATTTCTTCTATAAAAGCACTCCCTTTAGTGACGGTTCCAAACCATAAAACAAGGCCCTCAAAACCATTGTTTCCATATTTTTTCAGTATTTCATTTGTTTCAACAAGCAAGTTATCATTTATCTTTATATTTTTCATAAGCCTCCTAATTCTTTACCTTGATCAATTTAACTAAATTAAGTTCGCTATGGTTAGATGAAATTGTTTCTGATAAGCATATTCTGTCTCGCCATTCACTACTTACAAGTTGGTAATTGTATTATGTACGAGGTTATTATTTGATAACCTCCTATCGGTATGGTGTCAATGTTTTTGTCAAGCTTCACTATTTAGTCGAGCGATCGTCTCATTCGCCAGCCGCTCACTGTAAGCATGCAGCTTCCAATGCCCCGGAGCCCAGCCTTTCAAAAAGCGATAAAAGTCACTCCACGCCACCGGATACAATTCCCGCCAGTTCTGCTCCAGCGCCGCGGCATCGATCTTAGGCCGATGCCGTGTCAGCGCCTGCCGTAACGCCTCAAAGTAGACTGCCAGCAACGCCTCTTCCTGTCGCTCACATTCACGCTCATCAAGACAACTGCCGATGAAATAGGCGACATCCTTCATCCCACACCCCCCACCGACATACTGAAAATCGACCGAGGCGACCTGATCTCCATCCTCTGAAAAACAGAAGTTGGCGACCTTGGCGTCACCATGCACAAAAGTCTGATAAGGGCTTGCTTCAAGCAGAGCGTCGATTGCGGCAGCGGCCTCTTTGAGCGGTGGGTCGTCGAGAATGGCGAGCTCGTCGGGGCGGGTGGCGAGGTGCCAGTAGGTTCCCTGCGGCCAGAGATGCTGCGGTGCCTCTCCCATGAAGCGGGCATGAAAGGCGGCTAGCCAGCGCAGGCAGGCGTGAATCTCGTGCGGGCCGGGGTTTTCAAGGCGGCGCGGGTAGCCGGCAGCGTCGAGGTCTTCAAGCACGATCAAGGTCTGGTTGTTGCGCTGTTCCACCTTATGGCAGCGGGCAATGCGGCAGTCGTCACCGCAGCGGTGGCTCCAGTGGTGATACCAGTCGATCTCAATGCTGTACGAGCGCACCTTGCGCTGGTGCGAGAGGTCGCTGTTCCAGCCACGGGGGTGACTCGCTGAGGTCGGGCAGATGTGCTTGACCACCAGGCTCGGCCAGCGCCCGCCGCTTAAGTGGCAGCGCAGAATCTGGCCATAGCCGCTCCAGAGTTCCTGAATCGGTTCAAAGCGTTTGATGCGCGTGGCTTGGCTGAGATCACGCAGACTGTGACGAAAATGACGGCTTAACATGAGTCTCCGGGGGAATCAGGGGCGTTCAAGGCGGCTCCTCATCGAAAATCTGCATCTCTTTCGCTCGCCGCTGCCAGAGCCGCCGCGCTAAGGCCTGCATGTCGGTCTCGTTGTCCCCCTCGTCGGTGATCTCGAGCCCGAGCAGGGTCTCGATGAGATCTTCGAGGGTGAGAACCCCCCTGACCCCGCCATACTCATCCACCGCCAACAGCATATGGCTGCGCTGGCGCATGAAGCTGTCGAGGGCCTGCGTCAGGGTCATGGTCGCCAGCAGCGCTGGCAGGGGGCGGCGGTAGCGCTCAAGGGGCGCATCGCTGTTGCCGCGTGCCTGCGCCAGCAGCAGGTCAGCGCGCAGAACAAACCCCGTGATCTCATCAGGGGTGGCGCCGTAGACCGGAATCCGCGAAAAACGCTTGTGCTCGTAGCGGCAAAAAAATGCGTCGACCCGCAGCTCTTCCGGCAGGGAGAAAAGGACGGTGCGCGGGGTCATGGCGTCGGCGATGGGGGTATGGCGCAGCCGCAGCAGGTTGGTGAGGATGACCGATTCGCGAGGGGCGAGTTCCCCTTCGCGCTCACCCACCTCGGCCATGGCGGCGAACTCGTGCCGGTTAAAACCGGAGAGGGTCGGGCCGTGGGTCAGTCCCTTGGTGAGCAGGGCCGAGAGCTTGACGAAGGGGTAGAGAAGCCAGACCAGCGTCCGCAAGAAATAGGCGGTCGGCGGGGCGAGCTGGCGCCAGTAGTGGGCGCCGAGGGTCTTGGGGATGATCTCGGAGATGATGAGGATCAGCAGGGTCAACAGAGCCGAGATCAGACCGAGATAGGCGTCACCGAAGAGTTCGGTCGCCTGCGCCCCGGCCCCGGCGGCGCCGACGGTGTGGGCGATGGTGTTGAGGGTGAGGATCGCCGCCAGCGGTTGGTTGATATCGCTCTTGAGCCTGGCAAGGAGCGGGCCTGAGGCGCGCCCCTCCTGTTCGAGGACGACCACATGGGCGCTGGTGACACTCAGCATCACCGCCTCGGCGATAGAACAGAGAAAGGAAAAGCCGAGGGCGATCAAGATGTAGGTGATAAGGAGAAGCATGGTCGATTCCCGAATGTGCGGTGGCGGTAGAAGACCACCATACCATTCGTGTCGCAAGAAGCAAACCGGGCACGGGGCAACAAGCGACAACGAAAAAGGGCGGCCTGATCGGCCGCCCTTGGTCTTTATTTAAGAGGGAAAGCTTACTTGCCCCACTTCTTTTTGATGCGATCAACCGCGGTGATGACCTTCTCTTTGTCACCGAAAGCGCTGAGGCGGAAGAACCCTTCACCCGAGGGGCCGAAGCCGCTGCCGGGGGTGCCGACGACATGACACTCGTTGAGGAGCTTGTCGAAGAAGTCCCAGCTGCTCATCCCCTCGGGGGTCTTGAGCCAGACGTAGGGGGAATCGACCCCGCCGTAGCAGACGATACCGGCGGCGCTTAAACCCTCGCGGATGATCCGCGCATTGTCCATGTAGTAGTCGATGATCTCTTTGGTCTCTTTCCACCCCTGCTCCGAGTAGACGGCGGCGGCGGCGCGCTGCACCGGGTACGAGGCACCGTTGAACTTGGTCGAGGTGCGGCGGTTCCAGAGCTTGTTGAGGGAATATGACTCGCCGTCAGCGGTGGTGCCCATCAGCTCTTGCGGAACGACGACGAGGCCGCAGCGCACGCCGGTAAAGCCAGCGGTCTTGGAGAAAGAGCGGAACTCGATAGCGCAGGTTTTGGCACCCTCGATCTCGTAGATTGAGTGGGGAATGTCGGCGGTGGTGATGAACGCTTCATAGGCCGCGTCATAGAGGATGATCGCCCCGTTTTTGTTGGCGTAATCGACCCAGACCTTGAGCTGCTCTTTTGTGGCGACCGTTCCGGTGGGGTTGTTGGGAAAGCAGAGATAGATCAGATCGACCTTCTCTTTGTCACCGAAAGCGCTGAGGCGGAAGAA
>PKUF01000083.1 GCA_002869635.1 Desulfuromonas sp.
CCCCAACATGAACTCTCTCGCGTACAAGGGGCGATTGGTCATCATCGGCGTCATCAGCGGTATCAAGGCCGAGCTCAACCTCGCCCTGATGATGGTCAAACGGCAGCAGATCATCGGCTCGGTTCTGCGCTCGCGCCCGGTCTCTGAAAAGTCAGAGATCATCGCCGAGTTTACCAAGACCGCCCTTCCCAAGTTCGCTGACCGCAGTATCGTCCCGATTATCGAGAAGGTCTTCTCTCTCGACGAAGTGGTGGAGGCACATCGGATGATGGAAGAAGATCGCCACTTCGGCAAGATCGTCCTGAAGATCTCCTGATTTGTCTTGTCCCGTTCGACGCCAAAGGGCCTGCAGATGAACTGCAGGCCCTTTGGCGTTTTGTCTTAGAGACAACAAGGTTCCAAGGGAATCTTCCCCCGCAAGAGTTGTCATGTTTCGGAACGTCTTAGGGCTTAACTGCCAATCTTCCCCAAAGCGGTGACGACAGCAAGCCGGACAGAGGGGCGAGGGTCGTCGAGGCGTTCCAGCAGAGAGACTTCCGCTTCGGCTGCACCGATGCGTCCGAGTGCTTCGGCACTGGCGCTGGCCAGCGCGTCATCGTCATTCTTCAGACAGGTGGCAAGATAGGGGACGAGGCGCGGATCGTGGAAGTGGCCGAGTGCTTCGGCTGTTCGGACTCGCACCGCCGGATGAGGGTCCTTAAGGTGCTTGACGATGGTTGAGAGAGTCTTGGGGTGGGCCTTGATGCCGAGAATCTGCATGGCGGCGGCCCGCAGGTCTTCGTCGCTGTTTTTGAGTTGGGCGAGAAGGGGAGGGAAAACCTCCGGCGAGTGAACCCGTTCAAGAGCAAAGATCGCCTTAACCTTGGCACCGCGGTCACCGTTTGCCAAGGTTTCGAGAATCGTCGAGAGCTCCTGTGCCGACTCCAAAGCCTCCAGCGCAGTTGCGGCTGCTTCACGCACCTGAGCATCGGCATCGCCGAGCGCCTTGATCAATCCTTGTCGCCGCGTCTCCAGCATCAACAATCCCCTCTGAAAAGATAAACAAGGACCAACCTACCAGAATCTCCAAGCGACCGCAATTGCTTCCCGTCATCCCTGACGCCATTTTTTGCCGAGGTGATATAGGCTCAGCAAAAGGAGGAAGAGCGCTGCCGCTTCTCCCCACAAGAGACCCTCCTCAAGAGGTCCTGCCGTTCTCATCTTGATCGGCAGGTCGAACCAGCGGTAGAGGCGGTTGAGCAGCAGGCCAGCCAGGAGGGAGGCTCCAGCGATGCTGGTAAGATAGACCGCGGTCGCTTTGTTTCCCCAGTAGCGTCTGAAAACGGTAAGCGTTGCCGGATTGGTGGCCGGTCCGGCGAGGAGAAAGACCAGTGCCGCTCCAGGAGAGACTCCCTTGAGAATAAGCGCCGCGGCGATGGGGGTCGAGGCGCTGGCGCAGATATAGAGCGGGATACCGACGCCGAGCATGACGAGGAGAGAGAGGAGTTCATTCTCACTGAATTGATTCGCCACATCCGTAGGAACCAGTGTCGCAATTAGAGCCGCAATGCCGACACCGATAAGGAGCCAAGGGGCGATATCGGCAAAGAACTCCCCGAAGGCGTTGTCGAGACAGCGCCGTAGACGCGAGCGGGGAGGTTGTGATTTCGGGGATGGAGAACTTCCACCTGAAGTGGAACCTCAGCCACAACCGCTGGTCGGTTCGATCGCCACAGGAGGTTTTCCCGGTTCGGGGAGCAGGTTGATCAGCAGGCCGGTGATGGTGGCGGTGACAAAAGCCGCGAGAGGGCGAAAGAGGGTCATCAAGGGGTCGAGCAGGGCCCAAGTAAGCAGGATTGAGTCAACGCCGGTCTCAGGGACAGATACAAGAAAGGCGGCAGAAGCGCCCCGATTGGCCCCTTGTTGGCGAAGCGCCACGGCGGCGGGAACGACGCCGCAGGAACAGAGGGGGAGGGGGATGCCGAGGAGTGATGCTTTGATGACCGCGCGGGGGTGTTCCTCCCCGAGGTGCTTGGCGACCAGTGTCTCGGGGAGGAACTCTTTTAATGCTCCAGCAGCAAGGAAGCCGAAGAGGACATAGGGGGCTGCATCAACGAGGAAGTCCCAGCCGTTGGCGATCAGGGTGAGGAGAAAATCGATCATGATTTATTCTCAGAGAGTGTCGAGGCTCGCCCTTGAAATCAGTTGTAGGAGCAGATGTACTCGACCGTTCCCTCTTCGACGCTAATCTCAAAGGAGGAGTCTTTGGGGATATCAAAAAACGATCCGGCGTCAACCATCTGCCAGTCACTGGCATCGGCGATGCGGACCCGGCAGCTTCCCGCGACGATCTCCATCCGCTCCGGGGCGGCGGTGTTGAAGGTGTAGGTGCCGGGAAAGATCACCCCAAGGCTCTTGCGACTGCCATCGGCGAGAGTAAAGGCGTGGCTGACAACCTTGCCGTCAAAATAAACGCTGGCTTTGGTCGAAACGGTGACATTGCTGAATTCACAGGGGAAAGGGATGCTCATGAGGTGTTCTCCACGGATTTGAGATGGCCGCAGCAGGCGGCGGCACCAGAGTAAACGAAGGGGGCGCTCGGTGCAATCCTCTTATCGTCTTCTCAGGGCCAGATCGCCATGCGGCGGCGCTGCACCACAGCGAAACGGGCGATGATCCTCTCCGAGGCGTAGTGGGGACTGATTCCGAGCAGGTCGTAGATCCCGCCATAGCGGACGTCGCCGCCAGCGAGGGCCTTGCAGGTTCCATCCATCATCACCAGGTAGCCGTCAAAGTGGGTCCAGATCCGCTGCTCGCCCCACCCCTGATCAAGGCCGATACGCAGATGCAGATCGGGGGGGATGCAGATCAGGCGAAAGTCGAGGGGATCGAGAGAGAGCTCGCGGCGTAGAAGGTCATCGCCGTGGGCAAAGAGGGCTGCTTCGATCTGCTCGCGGTTGAGGCTGTGGCGATGGGCCAGCCCGAGTGCTTCGAGAAGTGGCGAAGGGGGTGGTTCGCTCCCCGCTTCCGGGTCGGGGAAGAGCTCGACCAGAAGATCCTCTTCGACCATGTCGGGGATAAAGCGGACTCCTCCAGAGTTGATCATTGGATGCGAGGCGAAGAGCTGCGCCCGTCCCTTGAAGTCGTCGGGAATACCTTCCGGCAGAGGGAGTTCGGGGACGCGCAGAACGCCGCTGTGGGGGGTGTGGTGGGTCTGCGCAAAGGTCGGATGCCAGGCGAAACGGCAAAACGGGGCAAAATCACGGTAGCGTGAAGGGGCCCGGTAAGGGCTCAATCCGAGACGGACCGCCCCCTGCAGGGTTGCGGCGCTGAAAGAGAAGAGCATCTTCTCTTTCCCGTTGATGTGACCATTGTCGATAGCCTCTTGCCCATCTTTTGTACCTTCATTCAGAGAAACCAGCTTGCCTGCGAGCTGCTCAAGGTCGCCGAACTTTCCGGCATCGAGGGCGGCGATCGCCTCATCCTGCAGGCGCGAGGGGGAAGGGAGAGCGGCTCCGTCATCAGTCACCGGTTCGGGATGAAGGGTGGCAAACGCCTCGGTCCGCTGCCGATACAGGGCGTTCCAGTCGGGGTCAAGTTTCTGTAGCTCTTCCAGCAGGGTCAACGCGTGTTCACGCAACTCACCCAGCCCTTGGCGCGGGACTCCGGGGAGGGCGTTCATTCCCGGTGAGAAAGGGTCGATAGGAGGGAGGGTCGTCACGTAGATCGCTTTGGCAAACGAGGCGATCTCTTTTTCTGCTTCAATCTGGGCGGCGAGCGTCCGGTATTGGTGGCTCAGGTTCTGGACCCGTCCCCAGTCGTCACTCTCCATGGCGTTGCGGATCTGGTTGGGAAGATTCGCCAGTGTCGTACACTGGTGCCGGTGTGTCTGGTAGGCCTCCTCACTCATGACCTGACTCAAGGCTATTTTGGCCCGTTGCAGGTAGAGATCGCGGCAGAAGGTGTCGATACGGCTTAAGGGGATGAGGTGATTGAGAAGGAGAAGTCGCTGTTCGGCTTCGGTGGGGTGACGCATGACGGGCTCCTGCGTATGAGGTTCAGTGCAAGGATAACAGGTTGCTAGGACCCCTCAAGCGACGTTATTGATTGGGGCAATTTGCCCCGCATGGGCAGATTGCCTCGCTCCTCTTCGAAGGCAAACCCCTTAAAATCAGTGAAGAAGATTGGCACATCGTTTGCCATGTCAGAGAGGGGGGTTGTCTTGTACCTCGGGCATCGCTATGCTCTCACCTTTCATCAGTGCGACCGAAGGGATGATCGTTATGGACTCCGTACAGCAGTGTTTTCGTGAGCTTGCCAGCCACCTTGAGGCCGAGGTGCTGGGTCAGCCACATCTGATCGAACGACTTCTGATTGCCCTGCTCGCCGATGGGCACCTTCTGGTGGAAGGGGCACCGGGGCTCGCCAAGACCCGGGCGATCCGCCAGCTCGGCGAACAGATCGAAGGAAGTTTTCATCGCATCCAGTTTACCCCCGACCTCCTTCCCGCCGATCTCACCGGGACTGACATCTACCGACCTCAGGACGGCTCCTTCCTTTTCCGGCAGGGACCGCTTTTTCACAATCTCGTCCTCGCCGATGAGATCAACCGCGCCCCGGCCAAGGTGCAGTCGGCTCTGCTCGAGGCGATGGCTGAGCGGCAGATCACCGTTGGCCAGCAGACCTACCGCCTTCCCGAGCCGTTCTTGGTGATGGCGACCCAGAACCCCATTGAGCAGGAGGGGACCTACCCCCTCCCCGAAGCTCAGCTCGATCGCTTCTTGTTGCATGTCCGCATCGACTATCCGCCGCTGGAGACCGAGCGTCTGATCCTTGCCCTCGCAAGGCGTGAAGCGGGGGAGAGGTGTGAGGCGGAGGTGGCCAAGTCGGTGCAGCTGAGTGCTTTAGAACTGCATCAGGCGCGACAGCAGGTGTTGCAGTTGCATCTGGCGGAAAATCTTGAGGAGTATCTGTTGCAACTGGTCCTCGCCACCCGCCAGCCGGAACGCTACGGCGACGATCTCGCCGGACTGGTCGAGTATGGTGCCAGCCCTCGTGCCAGCATCGCCCTTGATCGCTGTGCCCGCTCCCGTGCCTGGCTGCGGGGGAGGGACTACGTGGCCCCAGAGGATATTCAGGCCCTCGCCTTCGATGTCTTACGCCACCGCCTGGTTCTCAGCTACGAGGCCGAAGCAGCGGGGATGAGCGCCGATCGGCTGGTGAGCGAACTGATCTCCAGGATCCCCGTGCCGTGAGACTCTGGGCGTCGCGCCGGAAAGGGGAGGCTGTCTCCTCTTCGCCGGTCCGCATCGAACTTTCCGATCTTCTCACTCTGCGCCAGCGGATCGGAGGGGCACCTTTGCTCCCGCAGCAGCTTGCCGGTCAGGATGGGGGGCTGCGCAGCCGCTTTCGTGGTCGGGGAATGGAGTTTGCCGAGGTGCGCCCCTATCAGGCGGGAGATGACGTGCGCGCCATCGACTGGCGGGTGACGGCGCGGCGGCAGAAGGTCCACACAAAGCTCTTCCATGAGGAGCGGGAGCAGCCTGTGCTCCTCGCCATCGACTACCGCCGGCCGATGTTCTTTGCCACTCGCGGTTGTTTCAAGGCGGTGCAGGTCTCCCGTCTGGCAGCGTTACTTGCCTGGCAGGCGCTGGGGCGGGGGGATCGGGTCGGCGCCTTTCTCTTTAGTGAGGAACAGCATCGTGAATTACGCCCCCGCAGCGGCAAAGGTGGGGTGTTGCAACTGTTGCGGGCACTGGTCGACGACCCGGTTTGGGAACGCCCGCCACATCGTCCCTTCGTGCCGCAGCAACGCCTTGCCGAAACGCTGCAGCGCCTGCATCGGGTCGCCCGTCCCGGAAGTCGGGTGTTGATCCTCAGCGACTTCATCGGTTGGGACGATGAGGTGGAAAAGGGACTGACCCTCCTCGGACGACACTGTGATCTCGGGCTTTGGCACTGCTTCGACCCCTTTGAGGCGTCCCTTCCCCCTACCGGCGACTATCGCCTCAGTGATGGAGAGCGCGATCTGTCGCTGCAGGTCGCCAATAGTGAGGCGGCGCAGGACTACCTTCAGAACTTTGCCGAACACACTGTGCGGCTGCAGCGCTTCGCTCGCGGGCGTGGCCGCCGCTATTGCGCACTACAGACCGATGACGACCCCGTCGCATTGCTGTACGGTCAGATGCAGGGAGGGGCGCGATGACGCCGTCAACGGTTTCGCCGCAGGAACTGCCGCTGCGTGACATTCATCTTCCGGCCCCGGTGGGCGTTTGGCCCCCGGCACCGGGATGGTGGCTGTTGCTTTGCCTTCTGCTCCTTCTTATCGTGGTGGTGTGGCGTTGTCGTCCGCTGCTGCACCGCTGGCGCCTGCGGCGCGAGGCGCTGCGTCAACTTGAAGCGGTGGCCGTGCTTCCCGCGCCGCAACAGTTGCCACAGCTCTCTCGGTTGCTGCGTCGGATTGCTCTGGCTTGGTATCCGGCTGAGGAGTGTGCCGGGCTTTACGGGGCCGAGTGGCTCGCTTTTCTCGATCGCCCGTTTAAGGATGCCCCCTTTTCCACCGGCTGTGGTGCACAGATGGTAGAAGCCCCCTATCGTGTCCAGAGTGCCGAAGTCGAGCCCGCCCTCCTCACCCTCAGTCAACGCTGGGTTCAATCCCTGCCGCTGTGGCAGAAAAGGGGGGGGCGATGTTGACTTTCGCCTGGCCTTGGTCGGTATCACTTGTTCTTTTACCGCTGTTGCTGCGCGTGCTTCTCCCGGTGGCAACGCCTCGGGATGAGGCGGCTCTTTGGGTGCCGACCCTGCACCCCTTTGCGTCGTTGGCTGACAATGCGGCAAGGGGGAAGCGCGTCAGTCGCTTGCGGCGCCTGATGTTGATGCTTGGTTGGCTGCTGTTGTTACTGGCGGCGCTACGTCCTCAGTGGCTCGGTGAGCCGATGGATCTTCCCGAAAGTGGTCGCGACCTGTTGCTGGCGGTCGACCTCTCCGGTTCGATGCGCACCGAAGATTTCCGTCTGGGAGGGCGCAGTGTCGATCGCCTGACCGCACTCAAAGGAGTCGCCGACGATTTTATCGCCCGGCGCGGTGGTGATCGCCTCGGTCTGATTCTTTTTGGTGACCAGGCCTATGTGCAGGCGCCGCTGACTCACGATCATCGTACCGTCCGACGCTTCCTTGACGAAGCCGCCCTTGGGTTGGCCGGTGACCGTACCGCCATTGGCGACGCCATCGGTCTGGCGGTGAAACGCTTCGCCCCGGCCCCCGAGCGCGAGCGGGTCCTTGTCCTCTTGACCGACGGGGCCAACACCGCTGGTGAGGTAGCACCGGCCAAAGCGGCGGAGCTCGCCGCCGGAGCGGGGATGACGATCTACACCATCGGCATCGGGGCCGACACGATGGAGCTCGACGGTTTTCTCTTTTCCCGCACCGTCAATCCCTCAGCTGACCTTGACGAAAAAGGGCTCACGGAGATTGCCGAGGCGACCGGAGGGCGTTATTTTCGCGCCCGCGACAGCGAAGGGCTGGTGCAGATCTATGCCCTGATTGATCAGCTCGAGCCGGTGGAAGGAGCGAGCCGAACCTATCGCCCTGTGAGCGAACTCTACCCCTGGCCGTTGGCCGGCGCGCTCCTCTTTTTGACCCTGCTTTTGCTTGAGCCATTCTGGCGACGGAGGGGCACATGACCTTTCATTTTCTTCGTCCCGGATTTCTACTGCTTCTTCCCCTGTTACTGCTTCTTCTTGGGTGGCGTCTGCGACGTCCTGTCCGCTCCCACGCTTGGCAGGCGGTCTGTGACCCCGCGCTGCTGCCGCACTTGCTTCTCGGCCGAGAGGGGAAAAAGAGCCGCTGGCCGTCGGGGCTTCTCCTTGTTGCGATCCTCTTGGCCGTATTCGCCCTAAGCGGTCCGAGCTGGCGTAGCCAGCCCCTGCCGCTCTATCGCTCGCAAGAGGCACTGGTGATCCTCCTCGACCTTTCTCGTTCCATGCTCGCCGCTGATCTTCGCCCGAGCCGTCTGGAACAGGCCCGCCTCAAGGTCGAGGATCTGTTGCGGCAGCGTCGCGAAGGGGAGACGGCTCTGATCGCCTTTGCCGGTGAGGCCTTCGTGGTGACGCCACTCACCGACGATATCGAGACGATTCGTTCGCTCCTTGTGACTTTGACCCCTGAGCTGATGCCGGTACAGGGGGGAGAGACTGCGCGGGGGCTTGCTGCGGCGCAGGAGCTTTTGACGCAGGCCGGGGTGCGCCACGGTCGGGTTCTGTTGATCACCGATGATGATCGACCCGTACGGGCGAACGCGGCCGCCGAAGCGCTGCAGCAGCAAGGGCACACCTTGGCGATTCTCGGGGTCGGAACGCTCGATGGCGCCCCGATCCCCCAAGAGTGGGGTGGGTTCTTTAAGGATCGTGACGGGCAGCTGGTTCTACCGCGCCTTGACGAGTCAGGGCTGGCCCGTCTCGCGCTCGTCGGTGGCGGGAGCTACCGGCGGCTCTCTCTTGATGCGAGCGACCTTCAGGTGCTCCTCCCCGGTGAGCTGCAACGGCGCTTGGCAGGGAGCGAGAAAGACGAAAAAGATGGGCACAGCGTCGCTTGGCAGGATGAAGGGGTGTGGCTGCTCCTGCCGCTGGTCGTGCTCGCCTCCCTCGGTTTTCGTCGCGGCTGGCTTTTCCTCCTCCCTCTCTTCTTGCTTCCGGCCCCGTCTGCTCAGGCGTCGGATCTCTGGCAGCGCCCCGATCAACAAGGGGCGGCAGCGTTTCGCCAGGGGGAGTACGAGGCGGCCGGAGCGATCTTTACCGATCCCCGCTGGCAGGCGGCAGCGCTCTACCGGGCGGGAAAATACGCCGAGGCCGCGGCGGCGCTGACGCCCCAGAGCAGCGATGACTGGTACAACCGCGGCAATGCCCTCGCCCGTAGCGGCGATCTTGAAGGCGCGCTCAAAGCTTACGATGAGGCATTGACAGACGATCCCGACCATGCCGACGCGGCCGCCAATCGCGAGGTGGTGACCGAAGCGTTGCGGCAGCAACAGAACCAACAGAACCAACAGAACCAACAGAACCAACAGAACCAACAGAACCAACAGAACCAACAGAACAAACAGAACCAACAGAACCA
>PKUF01000032.1 GCA_002869635.1 Desulfuromonas sp.
GAAGCGTATCGCCAGCTGTTCACCACTGAAGACGGTGCGGGTCGCACCGTTGAAGCTGAACTTCACGGCACGCATGGTCCGCTTGCCAACGGTGACCGGGGTCGAAACAAGCGCCCCGCCATTTGGTGCAGCAAAAGGCTGGAAACCACCACTGTAAAGACCCAGTTCACAGGTCATATCTGCCGCAACATTGTCGTTGTCAACATACAGGGTAATTGAGCTCACATAAATAGTCGTGTCACCGCTGTAGACCTTCGGCGTGACAAAAACGACCGGGTAGCTTGCTGAACTGCTTGCCGTGGTAGTGGTAAAGTCGGTGGCCAGCATAGTGACCGCCCCTCCAGAGACCGCGCCGCTGGCGTAGTAGGTCACATCGGTCTTCGGCACCGACTTAAGACCTTCAGGAGCGGCCAGCAGGGTACTCAGGTTACTATCGCTATTGCCGGCACTGTCTTTGGCGCGGACCGCAAAGGTGTAGGGCGTCCCATCGGTCAATCCGGTGACACGATAGCCATGCTGATCCTTGGTGTTGGCCTGAGGCGTACCGTAATCGATACTGCCGACATCCGACCAGAAGATCTCGTAGGTAATCGGCATGGAATGGTCTTCCGCCGGCGTCCACTGGAGATAAACCGAGCCGGTATCATCAAGCACCGTCGCCCTGTCAATCCCGTACCACGCCGGCGAGCCGACCAGAACCGGAGCGAGCGTGTCGGCGGGTACCGTCATATTAACACTATCCGAGCCCCCGAAATTTCCAGCCTCATCGTAAGTACGCAGAGCAAAGGAGTAGTTCACCCCCGGGATAAGGTTACGGGCAATCGCTTCCTGAGGCTCTCCCTTGCGACTGACCGTCGGCGGACCGCCGAAGAAGTTATCGGAACGAGTAAAGTCCGTTGCCAGCGCTGCCGCCGGGTAGCGACTATCTCCGTCACTTCCCATGCGAATATCGTAACGATAGGCCGTCCCGTCATCGGTGCCATCATCACCCGGGGCCGTCCAGGTAATCTTCAGCGACCGCGGCTCAGGGCCTGCCGCAATGGCAAGACTCGAGGATGCGATAGTCACATCAGCAGGAGCTACGGTGTCTCCATACCACCCCGGAGTAAAGGGTGCGCGGGCATGGCAGAGAACGGTAGAACAAGTTCCATCGGTAGAACCAATGTTGAATGCCGCACTTGAATCAGCGGCCCCCCAAAGATCTTCAGCCCTACGGCCTTCGCTGGTTACGAAGACCTCTGCCGGGAGGTTTGCTGCCGTACCATGATCCGAGTCATTCGTCACCGCCGCATGACAGTGCTCACAGAGATCCTTCTGCTTACCCGCCGAGGCGGCATCATCGAGTAGTTCCTGCAGAGTGAGGCTGTAAATCTTCTCACTCAAAACGGTCATATGCAGGGTGTGAACACCATCGTCGTTCTCACTGTTGGCGTTACTGTCGTCAGGCCAGAAGTTCGACTCATACACCCCACTTGTGCCACCACCGTGGCAGATGTTGCAGCCGCCCACCGGATCGTTGGCCCCATCAACCGACTCACGGGCGATATCCGCCACAGCGAAGGTGTGGGTTCCGGAAGTGCCGGGGTCTCCGTCATCGGAGTGACAGGCGGCACACCAGGCCCGACCGCCCGATTCCGTGACGCCGGTCGCCCCGTTGTCGTTCATCGTGACGCTACCGTTACGGTGATTGGCAACCGAGGGATAGGCATGACAGTCTTCGCAAGCATTCGCCGCCCCACCTACCGAGTTGTGGCTGTCACCACGGGTTGAGGTTCCATCGCCAGGATAGGCCGCGTAGTGGCTGGTCCCGGTACGCCATGCCCCGAACTGACCGTGGCAGTTGTTACACTCGGTGCCGTCACTGTTGACGGCCGTCGTGCTCCAAAGACGGGTCCAGTTGCCCGCGTCCGCATGGCAGCTGCTCAGTGTCCCGGTGGGGGCGCAAGTCGGCGTCGCGGCATCGGCAAAGGTGACATCTGCGGCGAAATTAACACTCGGCGCGACCGCATTCCAGCTATTGGTATAGGTGCCATCAATATGGTTCGTTGAGGGCGTCGTCGTATGGCAGTTCGTACAGTTCCCTGCCAACAGTGTCTCATCATGCGTCGTTGATGAGATCGTCGGGGTGATGGCATGCAGACCGGTGGCCGGCAAAGCACCCGCGGTATCAGCGACCCGCCCACTGACATGGCAATCGACACAGGCCAAAGAACCGCCAGGAGTCCAGTCTCCACTGGTGTTGGCCACATGACAGGTAATAGTACAAGTCTGACTCCCCGAGACATAGGTCACAGAGTTGTCGACGCTGCCGTTTTTGTGGCCGCTGTGGGCACCGGTTGCGGCACTGGCCCCGTGGCAATCAGCGCAATCACCCGCGACATAGGTATTGTTATCAATATGCGGGGTATGCTTGGCGCTGGCGATCGGCCAGCCCCCTTGATCAAGGGAGCGAGCCGCCCCTGCCAGAGCGGTCGCGTTATGACAATCGGCACAGTTCAGGCCTGCCGCATCCATCCAGCCGTTACCCGCCACGGTGTAGTGACAGGCGTTGCTGCAGGTGGTGTCACCGGTGTTGTAGGTGGTGAGGCTGCTGGCAACGGTAATGGTGGCGACATTGGGGCCACCGAGATGATCGTCCGCCGCCCCGAGCGCACCGTCGTGCCCGTGGCAATCCGCACAGCCACCACCGACAAAGGTGCTGTTGGCCATATGGATGTCGTGCTCACCGGCGTTGGGACCGACCGAGATGGAGAGATCGGCTTCGCCGCCGGCATCGAGCAGCTTCGTACTGCTATGGCAATCGGCACAGGCCAAGCTACCCGTGGTCCAGTCGTCGTTGGTGTTGGCCCAGTGACAACTGTTATCGCAGGTCGCATTGGCGGCAGAGTAGGTGACGATATCGTCGATTGCGCCATTACGGTGGGTCGCGTGGGCGCCGGTATCGGCGCTGGCGCCATGACAGTCAGCACAGTCTCCCGCCACATAGGTGTTCTGGTTGATGTGGATGGTGTGCTTGTTGCCGGTCGGCGGGAACATG
Source organism: Desulfuromonas sp. (assembly GCA_002869635.1). Classification (GTDB taxonomy): domain Bacteria; phylum Desulfobacterota; class Desulfuromonadia; order Desulfuromonadales; family BM515; genus BM515. The sequence continues at coordinate 3,038 of PKUF01000032.1, forward strand.
TTGTTCTGCGTCAGCAGCTTGGCCCCCGAGGCGTGACAGTCGGTGCAGCTGTCGCCCCCGAGATTCCCGGCGGCCCATTCGCTATCATCGGAATCGTGACAGCCATTGGCCGTGCTGCAGTTGATGTTGGTGAAATCGGCCCCGCTGTAATTAAGGGCTGTCGTCAAATAGGTGCCACCGAAATCGACGTTGGTATCGTTGTGCTTGGCATCCCCCGGTCCCGTATGGGGGTGGCAGGCGCCACAGCCACCGGCAAAGAGACTTGAGCCGGTGTGCAGAGCGTGAATGACACTGCTCTCATTGGTCCCGGTATGATCGCGGCCACTGCTGTTGTGACAGTCGGTGCAGTTGGCCGACGGGCCATTCTGCTCAAGGCGGGTCCAGAGTGTCGTCTCATCAAACTCATGCCCCTCATCGGCGGTGCCATCGTTGGAAACATGGCAGGCCGAACAACCGACCGTTGCGCCGTTGTCGGTGAAGCTGATCTGGTTGTTGATCTGGATGTTGGCGTCGCGATGATCGACCGAGAAGTCATAGTAGGTCGTATCGCCGTTTTTGTAGGTATGGCAGGTGTAGCAGGGGTCGGTTCCATCATGGCTGGCCGCGACCTGGCCATCGGCATCGCCGCTGGTGTTGGTCTGATGCCGCGCCACAACCCCGGACGTAAACCCGGTGGCGAAGGTGCCGTGGCAGTTGCCGCACTCGGTTCCGTCGCTGTTCGCCGCCGTCGTACTCCACTGGCGAGCCCAGGCCCCGGAATCGGCGTGACAGCTGGCATTGCAGCCGGTCGCTGCGGCATAGGCGCTGACATTGGCGTTGAAGGTGAACGTCGCCGTTCCAGAATTATTCAAGGTGCCGGTCTTATTAGCATCGGACGGCGAGGCGGCGTCATGGCAGTTGATGCAGTTCCCCGTCTGCAGGGTATCGTCGTGGGTTGCCGCCGAGATCGTCGGGGTGATGGCATGCAGCCCCGAGGCAGGCAGGTTGCCGTTGCCGCCGACATAGGTTCCGGCATGACAGTCGCGACAGACCAGCGCTCCACCGGCGGTCCAGTCGCCGCTGGTATCGGCGAGGTGGCAGGTGATGCTGCAGGTCTGGGACAGACTGACGTAAGTCACGGTGTCGTCTACGGTCCCATCCTTGTGACTGACATGGTTACCGGTGTCAGAATTGGTTCCATGACAGTCGGCGCAGTCACCCGCGACATAGAAGTTGTTATCGATGTGCTGGGTGTGCTTGGCGCTGGTCGGCGGATAGGCATCAAGGGCCGCACTCAGTTTTGCCGCCGCGTGACAATCGGCACAAATCAGGCTGCCGCCATTCCAGTCACGGCCGCTGACCACCGTATGGCAGTTGTTGGTACAGGTCCCGTCACCGGCACTGGCCAGAAGGGTGTAAGCGGTCACATCGTTGATCACGGTCACGTTGCCGTCGTTGTGCGCCGCAAGGTGATTGCTCACCGAGGAACCGACACCGTGACAGGCGTCGCAGGCGTCCACTCCAACCGTCCCGACATAGGCACTGTTGCCAAGGTGGGCGGTATGAGCATTACTGCTCGGCGGATAGCCCCCTTGATCGAGAAGCTTGCCGGTGGCGGCGTGACAATCGCTACATGTGGCGAGGCTGTCGGCCACCCATGAGCCTTCATCGGAATCGTGGCAACCGTTGGCCGTGCTGCAGTTGGTGTTGGCGAAATCGGCCCCGCTGTAATTGAGAGCGGTCGTCAGGTAGGTGCCGCCAAAATCGACCGTGTTGTTTTCGTGCAGTGTCCCGCCAGGTCCTGAGTCGGCGGGGTGACAGGCGCCGCAGCCCGGCGACATGGGCGATCCGGTGTGGTAGGTATGAACCGCCTCGCTTTCGTTGGTGCCGGTGTGGTCGCGGCTGTTCAGAACATGACAACCGTTGCAGTTGCCTGTCGGGCCTCCGACGATCATCTCCCGCGACCAGCGATCAACCCCGCCATCAGCGATGTCATCCTTATTGGAGTCGATGAAGCCGTATTCACCGTCCGCCGTCCCGTAGGGACCGGCGCCGGAGTCGTGACAACCGTTGCAGGTGTTCACCGAGTCATCGTTGTCAACGAAGAGCATGTCGTCGTTGAGCTGGATCGCCCCATCACGATGCTTCGTCGCGAAATCGTAGGGGACCGTCTGCCCTTGCTTGTAGGTATGGCACATATAGCACTTTTCACCGGCCACCCCGGTATGCCCCGCTTCCACCTGAGCATCCCCGGCATGGCGGGCGATCACGCCCCCAGCCCATCCCTGATCAAAGTCGCCGTGACAGTTGCCGCACTCGGTGTAGTCGCTGTTCTTGGCGGTTGTACTCCACTTGCGGCTCCAGGCGCCGCCATCGTCGTGACAGCTCACCAGGCCGTTGCCGGGGGCGCAGGTTGAGGGCGCGCCGTTGCTGTAGTTCAGATCGGTCGCTATCGCCGCCTGGGTCGCGGTCGGTGCTCCCCCGGCAATATGCGCCGCAGGCAGGTTGTTGGTGACATCGATACCGCTGTGGCAGGTGGTACAGGTCCCGCTCGGCACCGCTTCGCCGCGGGTGATCTGGAAGCTGATGTCGTGGGTGTTGCCGGAGACGGTCAGGGTTCCACTGTGCAGACCGCTGATCGGAGCAGTCCCGATCTTGCCGGCGGTGTGACACTCAACGCAATCGAGACTGCTGGCGTCGGTCCAGGTTCCGGTTGCATCAACATCGTGGCAGGCGTTGGTGCAGGTCACACCATTGGTGCTGACCAGGTCGATGCTGGCATCCCCGGCCTGCACCGTGCCGTTGATATGAGTGGCAACCGCTGCAGAGGAACTGGTTGTGTCAAGGTGGCAGTCACCGCAACCCGCTACATAATTGCTGTTGCCCACATGACCCGTATGGCGGCCGGTTCCCGGCGGCAGTGCGTGACAGATTGAGCAGTTCGCTGAAGCCGTTCCCCAGACCGGACTTTGGACAGCAGAACCTTTGCCGTCGTTATGGCAGGTGGTCGTGGTGCACTGGCCATAGGTGACATCAGTATAGTCCGAAAGGCTGGTGGTGTAGGCGAAGCCACCGTTGAGATCGACCGCCCCGGTCAGGTGACCGTTGTCACCACTGTTATCCGGATGGCAACTGATGCAGGCGACGGTCAAGCCAAAGGTGCCGCTCGCCCCCATATGAGCAGTATGGCTCCCCGGCGTCCCTTTCCCCGTATCGGGGTCGCTGCTGCTGTGACAGAAATCACAGTTCTGACTATTAGGCGTTCCCCAGGTTGCCACATTGCTCAAGCCAGAGGGGTTATGGCAGCCGGCGTTACTACAGGTATCCGTCCCATCATCCCAAGTCGTGACAATCACCGTCGCCTCATCTTGCGAGGCGTTGCCGCGATCGTCAAGGACTGCTCCGTCGTTGGTCGCATTGAGCGCCCAAGAGTCATGATCATCAATATGAGTCCGCGGGAAGACATCACCCGCGTTGTCATCGTGACAGGTGGTGCAGACCTTACCGCTGTCGAAATGTTTGTTGTGCGTCGCACTGACTGCTTCGCTGTTACCATTGGCCACGTTGCCAACACTGGCAGGCGTATCACTCCAATAATGACAGGAACTGCAGTTCAAACCGTCGCTGTCGGTCCAGTTGCCATCGTCGCCACCGGAATAGTGGCAGGCGTTGGCACAGGTCGTGTTGGTGATCCCTACAGCCAAGCTGACAGACGAGTCTGAGTGGGAGAGTGTGAATGTCGATGCTCCGGGATGACAGACCTCGCAATCGAACTTATCTTCGGATTCATCATGACTGGAAACGTTAACGTGCGCCTCGTGCACCCCAGCCTTGCCCACCGGACGATCGTCGCTTGCTGTCGGCGGATTACCGTGGCAATCATTACAGGCGGTTCCGCCCTGTGGCATGAAACCACCATATACATTGGCCTCGGTATGGCCATGACAAGTAAGACAGTTTTCATCTTCGTGATGGGCGCCACCCACTGCGACATTATTATGAGTTGTCGCCGTATGACAGGTGGCGCAGATATCATCACTATTTACGCCATCAGCTTCATCAAAGGAGCCCGCGCCTGTAAATGCTGTAAAATCGACGCTTCCGGCAAAATCGGCTTTGACCTCGCCAATCATCGCAACATTACTACCCACGCCGTGCGGATCATGGCATTCAAGACACAGTTTACTGAAATCAGTCCTCTTCTGCCCTGTGTAGTCAGTATCCGTATTCGCATGGGTCTGGACATCAACGGTCGCCTCAGCATTACGTGAACCACCGCTGGTATGGCAGGCTTCACAACTAAATCCACCGATAAGAAGTGTCACCGTGGCGCCGCCGACGTGATCACTTTCTCCATTGATAGAACTTAGATGGCAGTCGGTACACACCTTGTTTGCCGCCGGATTACCGGTCTCAGCATAATTACCGCTAGTTAGGTTGTGACCGATCGTCGCCGCCAGCGCCTTATCCGGGGCACTCACCGCCGATGAAGAGGCATCGGAGTATGTGGTCACCGATGCTCCGATGTGGCAAGTCCGGCAGTCAACACTTGAGGGGTTGCCCCAAACCGGCGAGATATCCCACACCGCGGTGTTTTCAACCCCATGACAAGCATCACAGGATGCTGCAAGCGACAAGGTCGTGACCTGACCATCAACATGACCACTATGTGAAGCTGTGTTGGCACCGGCCCCGTGACAGTCATCACAGCTTACATTTGCTCCTGCTGTATCGAGATGCACGGTGTGCGAATTGGTTGTCAAGGTGGCCGACGTCACACCATGGCAGCTGCCACAGGCAGCACCGCCGACACCATCATCCCAGTCTGCGGTGTTGCCTAAATCGGCAGGGTCGTGGCAGTAGACCGAACAGGTTCCCGTTGTTGCATCGTAGTCGACACCAACATCGTTGGTCGCAAGGGCGGTTTTCAATGTCGAACCGCTCGAGGCATAGACAATGTCGACCAGCGTGTTGACATGATTTCCACCTGAGGCCGGGCTGAGAATATTGACCAGATGCGCTCCAGCTGACACGGTCGAATTATCAAGCGCCGTGCTGTTGTGGCAGATACTGCAATCATTCCCATACGTATCAAGATGTTTACCATGAGCTGGGGTATTCCCCCGGTTCGACATGGTTACACTGGTATTACCGTGACAGGTCGAGCACTCTCCGACCTGCCCAATCAACGTATCCTTACCGTTATCCCAGGTCGGCGAGGGGATTGTTCCTGTGTAATCACGAGTCGGTCCATCAGCTGTACGAGGCGCACCATTGCCGTGACAATAGAGGTTTTCACACTGATCAGTTCCGGTGTTGTAGGTTCCCGTTGAACTCGGATCGACGACAGGATCAAAGGCGACATCCCTGTAACCCGTTGCATAAGGCGTTGTTGCTGACTGCTGATGGGTCGGAACGTAGTTGGCGTGACACGGCTCACAAGCGTAGACTCCTGGGCCAAAAATGTAGTCTGTCGCAGCCCCTTGCGTCGTACCGCCTGCCGCATGAGCATTATGCGGTGTTACACTTTCGTCCTTTTGGTAGGTCACGCTCGCGTGCCGGTAGTTCCAGGTTGCATCGATATAGGCGTAGCCTCCATCAACCCCTGAACCGATTCGGTCACCACGGTTATCGATGTAAGGAGGGAAGCCGTGGCAATCACCGCAGGTCGCAGCACTGGCATCATTCTGAAAACTATAGCTCCAAGCCGGTCCGTTGTGGAGATGGCATGCCGTACAATCATCCGTCGACGAGTGAAAGCTTCCCCCTTTGGGAATCGTCTCTGCTTCACCGTGGCAGGCTTCGCAATAACCAAACGCCGTAAGATTGCTGTTGTCTTTCCAGACTTCAGTCCTGTTCGGCAGTGAGAAGATCGCTGAATTGCTGTAGATGTAGTCTGTTCCGGAAAAACTATAACCGGTAAAACTGACCATCGAGTCTGAGATCGGATTGTATGTCTGTGGTCGTAGAACATAGTAAAAAGGCACATTATTATTGTAGGAATGAGCGCTGTGGCAGTCTGTACAGCCGAGAAAGGTCCCACCATCGGCTGATTTTCCGTGGATGAGATAAGTGTGGCAGGACTGACAGAGGCTTGAGCGTTTATTGGCTTCTGCCTCTGTAAAATCGGCCGACGTGACTGAGTTAAAATCACGGGGGCCATCTGTCCTCAGGATATGGCCATCACCCGCATTTAAACCTGCAGCCATATACGAGTCTTTCCCGTCAACTGTTGATGAATCTGAATCTGTGTAATGCAATCCGTGACACGTGCTACATGAGACCGTTGTGCCAATTAACGCCATCTCACCACTAAAGGTTGCAGGAACAACATATTTATCCAGTGTTTCACCTGAATTTATGGCATTGGCTGTCGTTTCATAATCATCGATTAACGGATGGGTCAAAAGGGCATGATCACTATTGCCAATATTCCATAGTGCGTGACAATCCTTGCACATTTCGTCATTCAAATTTTCATTTCGCAGAATCCTCGTATCTGCTGAATCGTAGGTTTTATGGGGGTCATGACAGACGCTACAGTTAACAGATCTGTTTGAAATATTATAACTACTGCTATAAAGAGCCACACTCGGAGGTGCCGCTCCTGCGGCAGGCACATCGTTATTGACCCCCCAAAGGTGTGACACCTGATTCGTTGCACTCGGATTATTTCCCAATGCATTACTCGCATCGTCGGCCGTCATCTTCCCTGTAGGAACATGCCCTGTACTTCCGTCCGAGTATGTCGTTGATCCAACGGCCCCCGTATCATGACAACTCAGACAGAGGTTCAGTGCAATTTCATCAAGTGCCAATCCGGCGCGATGACAGCTTTTGCAATCAAAATAATGAACATCGCGCGCCTGTGCTAACGATCCACACAAGAGAATAACAATCAACACGAACAATTGACGAAGACGAGAAGCCATTTGATCCTCCCAAAGAAGGCTTTCATTCACTGTTGCCAACTAATAAAATCTAATCTTTGTGGCAGTTAAATCTGCATAACTAGTTTTTTTTAATGTTACACACAAAAAAGAGGCCCCCTAGAGGGCGCTCTTCATTTTTATTATTTTACGTGACAGGCCTTACAAAGGGCACTGCCAGTGTTCGGTGTAATAAGAAACGGCGTGTAAACAGTGTAAGCGGGATCACCTGCGTTTGTTCCGTATTTACCGTAATCGACATGCGGATCATGACAACTGGAACATTCGACCCTGTTTGTCGCCCCGAAGAAACGTACATTTTTACCTGCCGCATTCACCGTCGTATCAAGCCCCGACGGGTCGTCTAAATAAGCCGCATCATAACTGAATGAGATGGGATGGTCATCTGACAGATCACCACCAACGTTATAAATCATGTTAAACAATCTGTCACGTGATGAGCCGATCCAGGCTCCTGGAGCGAGGGGGTCTGGAAAACCTATCTCCTTGATCGTTACCCACTGATCATTCATACGAATTCGCTCTGTCGGCTCTGTGGCATCTAACTGTGGCGTTCTATTACTTAAATTGATGACCCGGTTCACCGCGATCGTCCCGTCATGACAAGAGAGACAGAGAAGCGACTCTGTACTAACGGCCCGCGCGGTATCTCCTGCCGTCGCGCCGAGTGTTGAACTATCGTAATGCGTGAAATAGCCTGGTGCCGCAATATTTGCAGCGAGCGGATTTGAGGACGCGGTATCGTCCATCTCGCGGTTCCAGAGCGGGCCATCAAGGCTTCCACCGTGTGGTGTATGACAAAAGATACAGATTTCATCTTCATCACTTGCATTATACGGTGATGACGTGGTCTTGCTCATGTTGTGCATTGTGTTAGCAATCCCCGCAACTCCCTTGGCCATGGCACTTAGTGGTAATACCGCCAAGACAATCAACATTCCCATTACCGCAACTATGCTTCTCATCATACTTCGTTCCCCAGAATAGATGTTTCTACCACCCAATCAGACTAGTCAAGGAGATGGACCAATTGCTCAATTTCGACGTAGCCGGAGGCGCCACTCACCATGGTTGCCAACAGGGCGCGGGCCTGCTTTGCAGCTTCCTTATAATCTTTTATTTCTATCGCCGCCCTGACAGCCCCTGTTTCTCCCGCTGCCAGAAAAGTATCAATTTGATCAACCTTCTCAACCAAAGAGCCCCTGAAGCTCTCTACAATTGCACTGCCATAGGAACGGACGTAGCGGATCTCGCCGGCAGAATTCCCGACAAGGAGATCTTTTCCGCTTTTCCCGTCGAGATCAACGGAAAAGAGCCGCAATCGATTCCCCAGCGAATAAGTTCCACTGGTCGATTTGCCGTTGTTGTCATTAATCAGCTCATCGGCAACCGAAAGAACCGCAACCGCCTTATAATTCCCGGAAACCGACTCGTACACATAGATGTGTTCGTCAGCTGCAAGCAAAAGCTCTGCGGCATTATCGCCATCCCAGTCAACGAAAAAGGGCGCAACGGGTGAGCTGATTCGGAAAAGGACAACGGGAGCGGAAAGTTCCGGCGCAGCATCTGTCCCAAGATTGGTACAGAGCGACACCGTGCCGTCTGTCGCACCAACAAGCAGGTCTTTGTCGTTATCGTTGTCAATATCATAAATAACCGGCGCAGCCGCCCCTGAAACCATAAGGGGGCCTTCCACAGTCGTCACCACAGACCCTGTGTAATCAGTACCGTTGGCTCCAGAAGTCGCCAGATAGAGGTGAACCGTTCCATCCTCAGCACCTATCACAAAATCGTTCAAGCGATCATTGTTCCAATCGACAACAACAGGCGTGGCGCCGGGAAGTAACGGTAACCCAGATATCTCTGTCAGCGCCCCAAAGTAAAGGTCTCCCTCAAGAGATTCAGCACCAGCGGCGACGCTAATTCTACCGGAGAGCTCTCCGGTCACCAGATCAAGCAGACCATCTCCGTTCAAATCAACAAGATAAGGGACTGCATCTCCAGAGAGAGAGATCTTGGTCGCATCCACCTCCAGCGGCCTCGCCTTGAGATCTTCCGGCGAGATTGCAGGGCGCAGCGCCACAGAGACAGAAAGGTTCTCGTTCTCACCAACCGTAATCTGTTTCACGACGGGCTCGAAGCCACTCTTTACCAGAACAAGAGAAGTCTGTCCCGGCGTGAAGTCTTGAATTTCCAGAGGGGTCACCCCTGCATAACTACCGTAGTAACCATAATTCCCCCCGAAGTAGACCTTGACCCCCGGCATATTCGCATCAACAGACACCAATGTGGTATCATAGACGAACATTTGCGCATCGCTATAGGACGTCGTCCCATGCTCATCAACAGCAAGAACCCGAAGGAAATAGGCCTCTCCATCCATCAAGGCTGCATATCCCGTCAGATCGGCCAGAGCGGTCTCTCTCAGCTCACTAAGTTCTGACTCAGCGACAACCTGCTCAAAGGACGGGTCCGAAGAGACCTCGACCATGTACTGAACCGCGTCATAGGGATCGGGGTCGACTGATGCATCCCAAGAGATGAGATCTGCACCGTCAACGACAGCAGCGGCTACAGGACGCAGCAGAGAAGGGGCAGAAGGAGCTTCCGGCGTGGCATTGACATAGAACGACTCCAACCCTGACCAACCGGAGACTTCCTCAGCATCCGCCGCCTGAACCCGCCATGTAATCTGGGCATTTTCAGGCAAAGACACATCCACCTGAACATCCGTGTTCCCCTCGCCCTCAGGCTGCTCCAAATACTCCACAACGAGCGTGTCATCCGCGTAAACCTGCACCTGATACGTCAGAACATCGCCATCAGCATCAACGGCATTTTCTATTTGCAGCAGCGGCGTTGCCGTCGAAACCTCGACATTATCAGTCGGACTATACGGAACCGGAATTCCAGGCTTAACATTTGTAACCGGCGGGGTGGGGTTTATTGCACCATCGACGCCAAAAACTTCAACACGCCCCCCGTCCGAAGAGACAAAGAGGCGATGGGTCAGACCATCGTAGGCAACAGCACGAGGCATCGCCAGCTGTCCGACCTCAATCCCCTGCGTCCCATACGTCAACAACAAACCACCTGAGACCGCAGGTGCTGACATCACCCGTACCTGCCCCAACATCGTGTCAAGAAAATAGGCCCTTTCATTTCCAGCCTTGCCACCAAATGCGATCCCCCCGAACCACGCCAGAGAAGGCGTTCCAAAGGACGTCGTCATCGAAAGTGAACGCTTATAGTTCCCTACCATGTCATATACGACCACCTTTGCCGGGGTCCGGCCATAGGTCTGAACATCTGCAACGTACACTTCTTTATTGACATCATCGATCGCCAAGGCCCACACGGAGATCAACGTCGAAAGAGTTGTCCCTTTTGCCCCAATACTGTAGGCACATTCACTCCCGTCAGGGCCATACACCCGAACCTTCAAGACCGACTGATCAACAACATAGACATATCCATCGGCATCAACCTTTATCATGTCCACATTGCCGAATTCCCCTTCACCACTTCCCAGAGAGCCAACAAGGGAACCGGAATCCAGGTCCAAAACCCGAACGATCGTGCGATCACCGACATAAAGACGAGAACGGCCTGAATCCACGGCCATCGCCCCCGCACTCAGAAAAGCCGAAGAGTAAGTCTCTGCAAGCTCTCCATACATGTCAAAGCGATAGACAACATGATTCAGCGAGTCCGCGACATACAGATTCCCCTCGGAATCGACATCAAGCGCACTGACAAACGCCAACCGATCACTACTGATCCGCCCCAGAGAGGCCAAGTCCGGGACCGTTGCCGCCTGAACCGGCATATGCCAAATGACACTCACCAGCAGCACAATCGCCGCCAAAAGGCCAGTCTTCCGAATTTGCAATTCCATATTTCGCCTCCTAATAGGTACGGATGGTTCCTTTATTTATCAAGCTTCATGTTCAAATTCGATGTAGGACAGAGGTGTCCTCACGCGGAGTAGATGCAACCATGGTACCAAATCAACACAACCACTCATCGCTCCTTGAACTCACCTCGACAAACAGCCCCCGACATCTATCCTTTTCGCCAAAATTGCGGGGTTTCCAACAAAGAGCATCGCTCTTCAAACTGTCACCCTTGCCCCCGCTTCACCTTGTGCTTTGACGGGGCCTGTGTTATTTAACGTGCGCACAGAATAGCATCATTTCTCGTTGTGTCACTTTCTCATCCTTATAAACGAGCATCGACCATGTCCCCTCACAAATCCTTGCTCCGCCATATTCCCGGAGTCGATCGCCTTCTGCAAAGCCCCCTGCTGCAAAACCTCGCCAGTGAGATCCCAACCACCCTCATCACTGATGCGGCTCGCAATGTTACCGCCACCCTCCGGGAGAGAATACTCGCCGGCGAACTCCATACCGCCCCATCCGTTGAGGAGATCTGCGTCCAAACCCATCGCGAAGCCTTGCTGCGGGCTCGCCCCTCGCTACGCCCAGTCCTTAATGCCACCGGAACCCTGCTCCACACCAATCTCGGTCGCGCACCCTTAAGCGATGCTGCTCTGTCGGCGATGGAGTCGGTCGCCCGTTCCTACTCCAATCTTGAGCTTGACTTGGAGAGCGGCGAACGCGGCCACCGCTACAGTCATATCGAGGCACTCCTTTGCCGCCTCACCGGCGCCGAGGCCGCGACAGTGGTCAACAACAACGCCGGAGCGGTCATGCTCGCCCTCACGGCTCTGGCACAAGGGAGAGAAGCGATCGTCTCGCGAGGCGAACTTGTTGAGATCGGAGGGGCTTTTCGGGTTCCCGATGTCATGGCCGCGGGGGGTGTTTTGTTGCACGAAATCGGCACGACCAACAAGACCCATCTTCGCGACTACCGTGCCGCCATCAACGAAAAGACCGGACTCCTTCTTAAAGTTCATACCAGCAATTACCGCATCGTCGGGTTCACCGCCGCCGTTTCGGCGAGCGAGATGGTCTCTCTCGCTCGCGAGCATAACCTGCCGGTCCTTGAAGATCTCGGCAGCGGGATGCTCATGGACCTCTCTCCCTTCGGGCTTCCTAAGGAACCAACGGTTGCCGAAGCGGTCGGCGCCGGGATTGACGTGGTCACCTTCAGTGGCGACAAACTCCTTGGCGGACCTCAGGCCGGTCTCATTGTCGGGCGCAAAAACGCTGTGGAGAAAATCCGCAAACACCCCTTCGCTCGCGCCCTGCGCAGTGACAAACTAACCCTGGCAGCGTTGGAGGCGACCCTACGTCACTACCTTGACCCGGCTGATGCACTGCGCGAGATCCCGGTTCTGAGGATGCTTGCTGTCACGCCGCAGGAGCTGCGCCGCTCTTGCCGCCGGCTGCAGCGGCGCCTTTCTCAACTGGCCGAGCAACTACACTGTGAGATCGTCCCCGAGCCGTCGGCTGTCGGTGGTGGCGCCCTACCGCTGACGTAGCTTCCCGGAGAGGCACTGGCGCTGCGACCACAAACTATCTCTGTCGACACCCTCGCCACCCGCCTGCGGCTCGGAAGCCCGGCGGTGGTCGGGCGACGCCGCGATGGCCTCTTCATCATCAACCCTCGCACCTTGCGTCAGGACGAGGAGGCAACGCTCTGCGCCGCCATCGCCTCGGCCCTCACTCTGGAAGCAACGTCCGCATCATGAGCAAAACAACAGAACGCCATCTGATCATCGGCACCGCGGGCCACGTCGATCACGGCAAGACGACCCTGATCCGTGCCTTGACCGGCGCCGAGACCGATCGCCTCAAAGAAGAGAAGGAACGCGGGATCTCTATCGATCTCGGCTTCGCCCCGTTCCGGCTCCCCAAAGGGGGAATGGCCGGTATCGTCGACGTCCCTGGGCACGAACGCTTTATCCATAATATGCTCGCTGGCGTCGGCGGCATCGACATGGTCCTGCTCCTGCTCGATGTCATGGAGGGGGTGATGCCTCAGACGAGAGAGCATCTCGCCATCCTTAAGCTGCTCGATGTACAACGTGGCATCGTCGTATTGAGCAAATGCGATCTTGCCGATCCTGACTGGGTCGATCTGGTGGAAGAAGAAATCCGCGAAGAGGTCGCCGAAACCTTCCTTAAAGACGCTCCTTTCTGCCGTGTCTCGGCCTTGACCGGCGACGGTATCCCCGATCTCATCGCGACGATTGAGGAGGTCGCCCGAGCCATCACCCCCAAGGATGCCGACGGCCCCTTGCGCCTTCCTATCGACCGCCACTTCACTGTTGCCGGGTTCGGCACGGTGGTGACCGGCACACTCCTTTCGGGACGGATCCGCACAGGCGAGACGGTGGAGATGCTCCCTCCGGGAGAGACTGTACGGGTGCGCGAGCTGCAGGTGCATGGCAAGAAAGTCGAGGAGGCCAGCGCTGGTCAGCGCGCCGCCCTCAACCTCGTCGGTCTCGACCGCGAACGGATTCAACGCGGCGCCGTGGTTGGAACCCCCGGCATCTTCGAGATGACCGAACGCTTCGACGCCCGCCTTACCCTGCTCCCCGAGGCTCCGCGCCCCCTCAAATTCCGCGACCCGGTCCATCTCTACCTCGGCACCGCCCGGGTGGTGGGGATGGTCGCCCTGCTCGACCGGGACATTCTTGAACCGGGGGAGAGCGCCATCGTGCAGATTCACCTCGACCGACCGCTGGTGGCACATCGTCAGGACCGCTTCATCATCCGCTCCTATTCGCCGATGACGACCATCGGCGGCGGGGTGGTGGTCGATCCAGCCCCAGTCAAACATAAGCGTTTCCGCGATGACGTCATGGCCTCCCTCAAAGAGTTGGAGTCGGGGGAGAAGTCATTCCTGCTGCAAAAACTCGCCGCCCAGCCCTGCCTGCGCCTTAAGGAGTTCGAACAACTTGCCGCCATGGGACGGGAACGGATCGGCGACCACCTTGAAGCACTGCAGAACGAAGGACGGGTCGCCCTGCTCGCCGACCAGTGGGTTGTCGTCGAGACCTTGCGTAGCTGGCGCCGCAGACTGATCGAGGAGGTCGAGCAGTTCCACAAAGCGAATCCGCTTCTCCTCGGCATCCCCCGCGCAACCCTTAAAGGGGCGTTGCCTGCCGCCCTTCTCCCCAAAGGGTTCGATGCCCTCCTTGCCGCCGCTCATGAGGAAAACGATCTGGTCGCCGGGACAGAAAGCGTCCACCTCCCTGGCTTCTCTCCCCAACCGGAAGGGGAGCAGGCTCGCCTCATTGAACAGATTGAAAATGCGTATCGGCAGGACGGGGTGTTGGTCAAGAACCGGCAGGAGATGCTCGACCGACTCGGTCTTGATGCCGCAGCGAGCGACGAATGCTTCGCCTACCTCTTTGCCACTGGGCGGCTGGTGCGGCTCAGCGAAGAGAGCTTTCTGCACCGCGACGCTTATAACGCCGCACTCTCCGCCCTGATCGACCACTTCAACCAACAGAAAACCCTGACTCTGGCGGAGTTTCGCGACCGCATCGGCAGCGCCCGCAAGCAAACACAGGCGCTGCTCGAGTACTGGGACAGTCTCAAATATACCCTGCGTCAGGGAGACGCCCGGGTCGGGTGGAAGCTCCCCACCGCCCCACCAGCTTCATGAGGATATGATGACACAAAAACTTCGACTGACCGCCCTCTCCCGCAGCAGCGGCTGAGCCGCAAAACTGGCCCCCGGGCCACTGGCGCAGGTTCTGCGTCATCTACCAGAGAATCGCGACCCGAACCTTCTATCGGCCGCCATCCCTTTTGCCGACGCCGGGATCTACCGCCTCGACGCGACAACCGCCCTTGTGCAATCTGTCGACTTTTTCACCCCGGTCGTCGACTCCCCGCGCCTCTTCGGGCGGATCGCCGCCGCTAACGCCCTCTCCGACATCTATGCGGTGGGGGCACGGCCGTTGACCGCCATGAATCTCGTCGGTTTCCCCCGCTGCCTCGCACAGGAAATCCTTACCGAAATCCTCTTGGGTGGCAGCGAAGCGATGGCCGAGGCCGGTGCCACGCTGGTCGGTGGCCACACGGTGGAGGATGACGAGCCGAAATACGGCCTCTCGGTCACCGGTCTGGTCGATCCGACGATGATGGTCTCCACCGTTGGCGCCTGTCCCGGCGACCATCTCTACCTCACAAAACCACTCGGCACCGGCATCCTCGCCACCGCTCTCAAAGGAGAGGTTCTTGCCGAGAAGGATATCCCCGACGCCATCGCCGGGATGGCAACCCTCAATCGCACCGCCTGCGCTGCCATGCTTGAGATCGGGGTCAACGCCTGCACCGACATCACCGGCTTTGCCCTTCTCGGACACGCACTGGAGATGGCCGAGGCGAGTGACGTCTCCTTCGAGCTCAACGGCGCCAGCCTGCCAGCCTATCCGCACAGCTTCGAAATGGCCGCCATCGGCCTTGTCCCCGAGGGGAGCTACCGCAATCGGGAGTTTTATCGAGAGCGGGTGCTGAACTGGGAGGAGATAGCGCCAGAGATGATCGACCTGCTCGCTGACCCCCAAACCTCAGGGGGACTGCTCATGGCCGTGGCGCCAGAAAAGTCGGCCGCGCTTGAAGCACGACTGCAGCAGACCGGTGGGGGATGGAAGGTCGGGGTCGTTAAAGATGGGAAACCAGGGACAATGCAACTCACCTAAAGGCAAGACAACGCCCCTTAAACCGTGTCGACTGGTTCAACCAAAGCAATCTCCTCAAGATTGCGAATGGCGGCTGGCTGTCCCAAGGTGATCAGGATATCGGAGGCCGCGATCTCAACATCGGAGGCAGGATTGAAAACCATCTGCCCATCCCCCTTCTTGATCCCGACGATGATAATCCCGAGGTCGCGACGGATCCCCGAGGCGACAAGACTTTTACCGACCAGAGCCGAGGCGGCATCAACCCGTATCTCTTCCAGTTGCAGCTCAAGGTTTCGGCCGGCGGTGGCAATTTCGATGAAGTCCATCACCGAAGGACGCAGTATCGCCTGCGCCATACGGTTGGCACCAATGGTATAGGGAGAGATCACTTTGTTGGCGCCGGCCCGTTTAAGCTTCTTCTCTGACCCCTCCTCACCGGAGCGGGCAAGAATAAAGAGCTCGGGATTAAGGCCGCGAGCGGTCAGGGTGATATAGACATTCTCGGTATCGGAGGTGACTACCGTCACCAGCCCTCGCGCCCGTTCGATCCCCGCCGCCATCAAGACCTCATCATCGGTGGCATCGCCCCGAACATGGAGGAAGCCTTCCGCTTCGATCTTCTGGCAGAGATCCGGCTCACGTTCAACCACAACAAACGGTAGCGGCCGGTTGTGAAATTCGCGACAGATCAGATGGCCGATTCGGCCGTAACCACAGATGATGTAGTGCCCTTTGAGTTTTCGGATCTGCTTCTCCACTTTCTTCCTCCCGAGAATCCCGAGCAGGTGCCCTTCAACGGTAAACTGAATCAAACTCCCCACCGCATATGCAATGATTCCCGCCCCGAAGAGAATCAGCAGGATGGTGAACGCTTTCCCCTCCTCCGAAAGACGGTGCACCTCACCATAACCGACCGTCGCCAGAGTAATCACCGTCATGTAGAGCGCATCAAAAAAACTCCAATCTTCGATAACCGCGTAACCGGCGGTTCCCGCCCCCATTACCGCAATTAGAATAAATAGAGAAAAGCGCAGATGCCGAATCGGATCCATCTATTTTCACCCTAAAAAAGAAATTCACGGATCATAGCGCATAAAGCTTAAAAAACAAGAATATATCATGGGTTGAAGGATATTGTATACAAAATGACTTGACAACCTATGTATACTGTATACAATTCCCGGCAAGATCATTGTGGGAGTGGGATTGTGCGAAAAAAACCGATTGAACGGCATCAGACATTACGTGAAAAGATCATTGAGACCATTCGCGATGCGATCCTCAAAGGGACCCTGAAGGCGGGTGAGAAGGTCGCCGAGCCGGAACTGGCTGAGCGCTTCGGTATCAGCCGCACTCCGATTCGCGAGGCATTTCGCCAACTCGAATCCGAAGGCTATCTCACTGTCATTCCACGCAAAGGGGCGGTTGTCGCCTCCCTCTCGGAACGCGACATTGAAGAGTTCTACTCGATCAAGAGCATCCTTGAAGGGTATGCGGCCCGTATGGCGGCAGAGAATCTCTCCGACAAGGATATTGAGCGGCTTGAAACCATCAACGAGCGCCTGCATCAGCTTGCCATTGGCGGTGACATCAAGACCTTTTTCAAGATCCATAACGAATTTCACGACCTCTTTATCCGCGCCGCCGGCAACGAGAAGCTCTTCGAGCTGATCGGTCAACTCGGTCTCAAATTTAACCGTCTGCGCATGGCCTCCCTCTCCTTGCCGGGACGGATGGACATCTCAGTGCAAGAACATAAGAAAATCCTTCAGGCCTTTCGCCAGCACGATGGCGAGGCCGCTGACAATCTGGTTCGCAAAAATGCGACCTACGGAGGCCAAGTTCTCCTCCAGAGTCTTGCCCAGCAAGAGGGGAGACGGATCGAAACATCGATCGTCTCCCAGTCGGTCGACGTCTAAGGAGAACATCTGGCAACAACATACCGACCCCGCCCTCCGCGGGGTTTTTCTTTTCCTCCCCTTGCGCTCCCCCCCACTCCTCGGTGTATCATGCCGCTCGGGCAATGACGCCCTTCTCGCTTAAAAGGTTTTCATGTCGCGCACGATCTCTTGGTTCAGAGTCTCCCTGTTCATCCTTATCCTCCTCAATCTCAACGGCTGCCTCACCGCTCCTCCCAGCGTCGCCCCACCGACACTGACCCCGGTCGCATGGAAAGACCTTCCCGGCTGGGAAGAAGATAGCCTCTCTCAAGCGTGGCCAGCCTTTCTACAGAGCTGTCGCGTCCTCAAAAAGAGAGTGGGGTGGCAAGATCTCTGCGGCAACGCCCAAGAGCTCGCAGCGAATGAAGTCGCCATCCGAAACTTTTTCGAAACGAACTTCACCCCCTGTCGGGTCACGAACAAAGATGGCAGCGATCATGGGCTGATTACCGGCTACTACATGCCGGAACTCACCGGCAGCCGTACCCCGAAAGAGCCATTTCTCTATCCACTCTACAAGGTGCCGGCCGACCTTCTCATCGTCGATCTGACCCGCACCTACCCCGACCTCGACAACTTCCGCCTCCGCGGCCGAGTCGAGGGACGCAAGATCATCCCTTACTACACCCGCAAAGAGATCGATAGCGATCACTCTCTCCTCGCCGGCAACGAACTCCTCTGGGTCGACGACCCGGTCGATCTTTTTTTTCTTCACATTCAGGGCTCGGGGCGAATCCGCCTCGACAGCGGCGAGACCGTCATGGTCAACTACGCTGATCAAAACGGTCATCCCTTTCGTTCCATCGGCAAGCTCCTTCTTGAGCGAGGCGAAATGAGCCGTGATCAGATGTCGATGCAGAACATCAAACGCTGGGCGCAGCAGAACCCCGACAGGGTCTGGAGCCTGCTGGCCGAGAATCCGAGTTACATCTTCTTTCGCGAGACGCCTGACAACGGCGCTCCCCCGCCCGGTGCCCTCGGCGTCCGCCTCACCTCCGAACGAAGCATCGCCGTCGACCGCCGCAGCATCCCTCTCGGCGCCCCGGTCTTTCTCGCCACCCACCGCCCAGAGAACCTGCAGACCCCGCTCAACCGTCTGATGCTGGCTCAAGATACCGGCGGCGCCATCCGCGGGGCCGTTCGGGCCGATTTCTTCTGGGGGATCGGCAAACAGGCTGGCAGCATCGCCGGAAGGATGAAACAACAGGGGAAGATGTGGGTCTTGTTGCCGAAATCGCTCGCACCAAAGATGAACGAAAAAACAAAAAGCCCGCTCAATTGAGCGGGCTTTTTCAGAGTGAACACCACGAGAGTTTAGATCGTCTGCCAAAGCGAGTAGCCAAACCAGGTAAAAACAACTCCGCTGAGCGCGACGGCGAAAAAGAACAAGGCGAAGGTCAGCAACGTCAGCGCCTGCTTCATATAACGCCGGCGCCACGTCAGCACACCAAGGTAGAGACAGAGCAGCGACAACGGAAATGAAAGAATAGCAAAAAGCATCAGACAAACCTGTAAAACGAAAAAGGGGCAGACGCATTGCCCGCGCCTTTGGTCTTCTGCTGAAGTCGTCCGTTACGACATCTCGAATGGAACCTCCAAACAGCCCCAACCTAGTGGTTAATCGTTTTGGAGAAGACGTTTATCACAACCACTCCAGAAACGATTAACCCCATACCAATGACAGCAGAGACATCGGGGACTTGTTTATAGATAAAGATACTAAAGACCGTCACCAAAACGATACCGAGACCGCTCCAAATCGCATAGGCAATACCAACAGGCATTGATCGCAATGTTAGCATCAAGAAATAAAAAGCGGCGCAGTAACCAACGATCACGATTGCCGAAGGCGCTACTTTTGTGAACTCTTCGGACGCCTTTAAGGCACTCGTTGCGATGACCTCTGCGAGAATTGCTATCAACAAAAAGACATAAGCCATTTTCATCCCGGCTCCGTTTCTCCTCATGATGCAAAGTTCAATTCAGATCTGCGCTGACAGCATTGGCAGACTTGTTTTAAAAGACAAAGCCCATCTCCTGTGTACCAGTTTGTGTACCGGTTTTTCAGAAGATGGGCTCTATATCGTCTAAGCTCTTAACCTATCTAAGAACTTAATCTTTTGGTGGAGCTGATGAGGATCGAACTCACGACCTACGCATTGCGAACGCGTCGCTCTCCCAGCTGAGCTACAGCCCCAGAACAGAGCATTTATATACAAAGCGTTGACGCTTGTCAATAGTTCGGTACGACACTGACGCCATCTTTTCCCACCGGGAGTTTAATTGTAAAAATCGCCCCCTGCGGTCCGTTACGGGCGAGAAGTTCGCCGCGATGCTGTTCGACAATGCGACAGGAGATCGCCAGTCCGAGCCCGGTACCGTTATCCTTGGTCGAGAAGAAAGGGGCAAAGACCCGACCGATCCGCTCTTCGCCGATCCCCTCGCCACTATCCTCAACTTCAATGCTGACCGCTTCGGCGCCACGGAAGAAACCGGGAAAGACCCGCAAAGTCAATACCCCCCCTTGCAACATCGCCTGACGGGCATTGGCCAGCAGGTTGATCATCACCTGATGCAGCTTGGCGGCATCACCGAGAATCTTCGGCAACGGACGGACAATCTCGAGGCGCAGATCGATCTTCGCCGCAGCGAGAAGGTCGCGCTCGAGCTCTAGACTCTTCTCAACCATCCCTTCCGGGTCGACCTCCGAGAAACAGAGTAGCTGTTTGCGGGAGAAGCCGAGAATGCTATCGAGCATCTCCTCAAGGCGTACCCCTTCGCGATGAATGATCTCACCATATTCCCGCATCTTGCCGGGGTCACTCTCTTTACGGGCGATACGGGAAGCAAACCCCCCGATGGCAACCAGCGGATTCTTCAGTTCATGAGCGATGGAGGCGGCCATCTCACCGAGCAGTGCCATCTTCTCGCCATGCATCAGTCGCTCTTCGGTCTTGTGCAACTCCTGATTAGCAAGCTCAAGGTTGCGCAGCAGCAGTGAGTTCTCCATGGCGGCCGACGCCTGACTGGCGAAGAGTTCGAGAAAGTAGAGACGCTGGGCCGTAATCTCCTGCTTTGATTCGGGGTTATCGACCACCAGCACCCCCAAAGGGCGGTGGCGACCGAGCAGAGGGGCACAAGCGTAAGGGCCGAGCTGCAAGGTTTCAGCAAAAAGAGCGGCGCCTCTCTCATGTCGAGGATGAGGGACAAAGATCACCCGCTGACTCTGCAGCGCCCGCGCCAACGGATTCTCCTCGCCTCTTCCCGCCAGGCGCTGTTTCACGACCTGACGACAAAAAGGGGATTTATGCTGCAACGCCTCGGCCTCGGGGCAGATCCGGGGTTGCTCCCAGTCGACCTTGTCTCGCCCCCCCAAAAGGGCAAAAAGGGCACTTTCCCGCGTCACTCCAAGCATCCCCTGCAGCATACCGCTGCGTTCGTTGAGCATGAAGAGCATCGCCCGTTCGAAGCCCCCCCCATCGGGAACCGCCGCCGCCGAGAGGATCAAGTGGGTCAACTCATCCATCTTGACGGTGCTGTGAATCGCCTTGGAGATCCGGTAGAGGGTCGCCGTCTCACGCAGCTTGCGCTCATTCTCCACCGCCAGAGTCGAGCGAGCTTCGTGGGCCGTAATCCGCTCAAGGGCATGGGCAAAAAGAGAGTAGATCGCCGAAACAAAACGACGCTGACGCCGCTCCCCCCAGACCGGCGAGGTCTCCTGGCCCTCGGCGAACAGGGTAAGAATTCCTAGCACCCGCCCCTGAAATCGCAAGGGGGCTGATAGGGCGAGAAAATCGTCCGAACGCTGTTCGCGATAACCATCACATTGCACCACCTGCCAAGAGAGTTCCTGGGCAGAGCGACGCATCGCCTCGATCACTGCACCCTGCGGAATTGCCGCCTGAAAGAAGCAGTTGCCGAGCAGGGTATTCCCATGCAAAGGACGTAGGCCAGCAGCGAGGATACCGCGCTGATGAAAGAGGGTACGACAGAGGTGAGAGAACGCCTCTTCGATCGAACCGGCCAGATGCAGGCTCTTTTCGAGCACGGTCAGTGAGCGCAGGGTGCGACGGCCCAAAGGGTCCGCCAGAGGAGGAGGTTCTGCAAAACGGGGAAAAACTGCGCTGAGGGCAAGGAGAGACCGGGTCAGCGCCGGCGCGAGGGGGCGCTGACCCAAGAGGACCAGCAAAGGAGGGTCGGCCCCCGGCAGAAGAGGGATAAAGTGATACGGCGAGACGAAGGTGACACGGTCGAGGGGAAGATACCCCGGTGAGGGGAGATCCCCTGCCGGCAGCCACCCCGCCACACCGCGCCCCGAAAGCTGACGGTTCCCCTGACGGCGCGACGGCGGTACCCAAAGCAGGGCGTCGTCACAACCACAGCGACGTGCCAGATCGGCAAGGAGTGTTTTTAATCCCTCAAGATCGGACTCGGAAAGCAGACGAGCGCGTGGCAAAAACGACAACAGGATGTCGTTGGAGCTCTTCTCCATCCCTTCCTCCCCGAATCACGACAGATCGTACACCGGAGCAGGTTTGTCAGCCGATCTTCTCCTGACGCTCCTGCTCGGTCTTGCACTCAATGCAGAGGGTGGTGACCGGACGGGCCCGCAGACGAGCATCGCCGATTTCCTCCTCACAACTCTCGCAGATACCGAATTCACCGCTGTCGACCCGTTCGATCGCCTCGCGGATCTTCATGATCAGCTTGCGCTCGCGGTCACGGATACGCAGCTCAAAGTTACGGTCCGATTCAAGAGACGCCCGATCGGTCGGATCAGGGAAGTTGGTCTTCTCATCGGTCATCTCAGAGACGGTTTTTTCTGCTTCACGCACCAGTTCATCGAGCTGTTCTTGCAGAATGTTTCGAAATTCGTCGAGTTTTTCCTGCTCCATAACATACTCCGGGAACGATTTTAAGAATTTCCTCAAAATAGAGGAAAACCTCTGTCAAGTCAACAACAAAGGGCTTGCACTTCCCCCTACTCCTCGGCAACGAGTCCCCCTTCGCGCCGCAACAGTTCCTCTTTTTCAAGCCGCAGCACCTTGTCACGCAGCCGCGCCGCCTCTTCAAACTCAAGCTCGGCGGCCGCCGCAAGCATCTCTTTTTTCAGCGCCGCAATCGCCTGTTGCAGCTCCTTGAGATTGCCATAGTCGCTCTCCTCTTCGGCGACCCGCGCCGCCTCTTCCTCATCCACTGCGGTGAGATCTTCAAGGATTGTACGCAGCGACTTGCTCACCGAGGTCGGGGTGATGCCGTGCTCGGCGTTGTAGTCAAGCTGGGTCTGGCGGCGCCGCTCGGTCTCGTCGATGCAGGCCTGCATGCTGCGGGTGATCTTATCGGCGTACATGATGACCCGTCCCTCGACATTTCGCGCCGCCCGGCCGCAGGTCTGGATGAGCGATTTTTCGCTCCGCAGGAACCCTTCCTTATCGGCATCAAGGATCGCCACCAACCCGACCTCGGGGATGTCGAGCCCCTCACGCAAGAGGTTGATCCCGATCAGCACGTCGAACACCCCCTGACGCAGATCACGGATGATCTCCATCCGCTGCACCGTGTCGATATCCGAGTGGAGATAGCGCACCCGCACCCCAACCTCCTCAAGGTAGCCGGTAAGATCCTCGGCCATCCGCTTGGTCAGGGTCGTCGCCAGCACCCGCGCCCCGGCCTCAGTGGTGGTGCGGATCTCGCCGAGCAGATCGTCGACCTGCTGCCGTGCCGGACGGATCTCAATGGGCGGGTCGACCAGCCCGGTGGGGCGGACGATCTGCTCCACCACCACCCCTTGCGCCTTCTCCAGTTCGTAATCACCGGGGGTCGCCGAGACATAGACCGTCTGCACCCCCTTCCCTTCGAACTCGGTGAACTTCATCGGCCGGTTGTCGAGGGCCGAGGGGAGGCGGAAGCCGAAGTTGACCAGCGTCTCCTTGCGCGAGCGGTCGCCCCGGTACATCGCCCCGACCTGCGAGACGGTGACGTGACTCTCATCGATAAAGAGGAGGGCGTCGTCGGGGAAGTAGTCAAAGAGGGTCGCCGGCGCCTCGCCGGGGTTGCGGCCATCGAGAAAACGTGAGTAGTTCTCGATCCCCTGGCAGTACCCCATCTCTTCGATCATCTCGATATCAAACATGGTGCGCTGCTCGATGCGCTGCGCTTCAACAAGCATGTTGCGAGCGCGAAATTGCTGAATGCTCTCGCGCAGTTCATCCTGTATCGAACGGATGGCGCGGTCGAGGGTCGGGCGGGTGGCGACATAGTGACTCGCCGGAAAGATGGTCGTGCTCGAAATCCGGTCGGTCACCACCCCCCGCACCGGATCGATCTCGCTGATCGTCTCGATCTCATCGCCGAAGAACTCGACCCGGATCGCCCGCTTCTCTTCGTAGGGGGGGAAGATCTCCACCGTGTCGCCGCGCACCCGAAAGGTACCGCGGTGAAAATCGACGTCGTTGCGCTCGTACTGAATCTCCACCAGCCGCTTGAGCAGATCGTTGCGGCCGATCTCTTCCCCCTCTTCAAGACGGATGAGCATGCCGAAGTAAGCCTCCGGCGAACCGAGGCCGTAGATGCAGCTCACCGAGGCGACAATCAGCACATCGCGCCGCGACAGCAACGAGCGGGTGGCGCTGTGGCGCAGCTTGTCGATCTCTTCGTTGATGGAGGAGTCTTTTTCGATGAAGGTGTCGGTGGTCGGAACGTACGCCTCGGGCTGGTAGTAGTCGTAGTACGAGACGAAATATTCGACGGCGTTGTGGGGGAAGAACTCGCGAAACTCACCGTAGAGCTGCGCCGCCAGCGTCTTGTTGTGGGCCAGCACCAGCGTCGGGCGCTGCACCTGCGCCACCACGATGGCCATGGTAAAGGTCTTGCCGCTGCCGGTGACCCCGAGCAGCACCTGATGTCCATCGTTGCGGTTCACCCCCTCGACCAGCTCTTCAATGGCGCGGGGCTGGTCGCCACGAGGTTCATACGGGGAGTGCAATTCAAATTTGGCCATGCGAACTTCCGTCAAGAGATACAGAGTTACGGGGTAAGAGGTCTATCATACTCCAAATGCGGCGGGGGCGAAAGACGAGGGGGATTTTGCAGAATGCCTGCGCTTTACAGACGGCAAAAGCTTTGACAGTCTTAAGTGATTTCAGGTAGAAAGGATAGAATCACTCGGGGGGATGATGGTTTCAGGATGAGTCGTTATACGAATAAAGGGGCAGTCGCGCAGCAGGCGCGATCTGCCCCTTTGTGCCTTCAGGCACCCGAAAAATCGGGCCGACATCAGTAGTGGTAGCGTAGTTGGGCAATAAGAACCGCGTCGTCTTCAACCTTGTAAACGAGCCGGTGCTCGTCGTTGATGCGACGGGACCGGTACCCTGAGAGCCCATGCTTTAGCGCTTCGGGCTTGCCGACCCCGGTAAAGGGGGAGCGCTGGATCTCTTGAATCAGGGTGTTGATGCGCTTGAGGATTTTCTTGTCTGTCTTGAGCCAGTACTGGTAATCCTCCCAGGCATGCTCGGAAAAGATGAGCTTCACAAAGCAAGCTCCCGCTCGCTGCCGCCACCCGATTCCAGTTGTCCGACCGACTCAAGAAGACGCCGGGCATTTTTCGGACTGCGCAACAGATAAGCGGTCTCTTCAAGGGCCTGATAATCTTCGAGCGAAATCATCACGACCGCGTTCTCGTTGCGGCGGGTGATGATGACGGGGGAGTGGTCTTCACAGACCTCTTCCATCGTCTTGGCCAGATTGCTTCGGGCGTTGGTGTATGAAATGGCTTTCATGGCGGTGCTCCCTTCTCGACATGTACGGTTTACTGTACCACAGCAACAGAGGGAGAACAACTGGTTGCACGCTGTCTTCACTTAAAGAGCCCTGCTCGGCAGAAAAAGGTAGAATGGGTGTTATGTTCCCGAACCCCCTGCCACACACGATTGATGGAGAAGAGCGATGAACCCAAAACCCGGATCATGCCTCTGTGGTGCCGTCACCTTTGAAATTGATGGCGATTTTAAGAAATTCTATCTTTGCCATTGCAGCCTCTGCCGCAAAGATACCGGCTCGGCCCATGCCGCCAATCTCTTTTCATCAACGGCGACGCTGAAATGGCTCACCGGCGAAGACAAAGTGACCAACTACAACGTGCCGTCAACGCGCCACAACAAATCGTTCTGCTCTGTTTGCGGCTCTGCCCTTCCGATCGTTCTCAATGATGGCAAGTTTCTGGTGGTCCCGGCCGGAAGCCTTGATTGCGACGTGGACATCACGCCAACGGCGCATATTTTTGTTTCGAGCAAGGCGAACTGGGATGAGAACCTGCATGAAATTGAAGGAGTAGAGGCGTATCCGACTAAAGAATAAATTCGACGGATATTCCTAGTTGTCCGAAATAGCCCGCCCCTCCCTTTCCCCCTCTCACCAAGGCCACCTATGGAAGAAAAAGTCTGCGAAAACGATGAGTTGCTGGCAGGGTACTATTTAGTCGCCTTTTTCGACTTACTTGGCCAACAAAAAGAATTACGTGAAATAAAATCTTTACCAAATCCTGAAGATGATATAGCTGTCAAAATTTTTACAGATCGTGTTAAGCAAACGTACGGCGCAGTAAAAAACATGCGATCATACTTTAGAGATTTTTTCGATTCTTTTATCGAAAGCAATGCTGAAAAATATCAACTAGACCCAGCACAGCGCGCTATATTTGAACAGTGCAAAAGCAACAAAATAAAAATTCAGCAATTTTCCGACTGTATAGCCATTTTCTTACCCCTACGCGACGACATCAACAAACTACCAACGAGAGGTATTTTGGGCGTACTTGCTGCCGCAGCAACAACCAGTTTAAGATGCCTCGCACATGGGCATCCTATCAGAGGCGGCATCGACATCGGCGTAGCACTGGAAATCGACCAGGATGAAATATACGGCCCCGCCCTTTCAAGGGCTTATAACCTTGAAAATTCAGTGGCTCAATATCCTAGGGTTGTTATTGGCGAAGAGCTTTTTAAATACCTCAGGCTTCACGCCAACCAAGTAGAAACCGATTTCTTTTCGAAAATATCAAAAGAAACGGCAAAAAGTTGTCTTAGCCTTCTAGCCTTGGACGATGACGGCTACCCATTCATCGACTTCCTCGGAGAGGATTTCAAGAAATCAATGGAAGATTTTTTCAGATCTGGCGTAATTGATAGGGCATACGATTTTGTTTTGTCTGAATCAAAAAAACATCAAGAGGAAAGGAATCCCAAACTAGCCTTCAAATACACTCTTTTGCGAAATTATTTTGAAGACAGAATGGAAAATTGGACTAAAGAAGAATGATTTTCCCAAGTCGTAGCTACCTCAAACAAATCCTTAAAAATCCCACCGAATAAAATCTTTGGGCGGGAATTTTATCTCCTTACCAAATGATCTATGGCTTTAGCCAAAATGTGGTCCACCCGTCAAAAAAGCATCTTCCCACCCTCTATCGTCACCATCGCAACAAGACAATAACGAACAAACTTCCCCACGGTCACCAGCAGCAGAAACCGGCCAAACCCGACCCGCAAAACGCCCCCCACCAGACAGAGCGGATCCCCCACAACCGGGAGCCAGGTAAAGAGCAGCGCCCACGATCCGTAACGAGAGAAAGTCGCCTCGGCGCGCTTGCGAGCGTTGTCGTCGATGCGTAAAACGCGCTGGGTGAGAAACGGACCGCCCCAGAGCCCGATGCCGTAGGTGGTGAGGGCACCGAGGCTGTTGCCAAAGGTCGCGACGGTGACGACGCCTGAAGGGGCGAAGCCGTCAAGGAGCATCGCGGCGAGAAGCCATTCAGAGCCGAGCGGCAGCAGGGTCGAGGCGAGAAAGCTGACGAGAAAGAGGGCGGGATAACCGTGAGTGGTCAGCAGCTCGTGCATGGTGTGACTCGGGCGAAAGGTGGTGTTGCCATGCGGCAACCTCCCTAGAGAAAAGGCTCCGGCAGATCACTGCCGGAGCCTTGGTGTTTTGAGCTCGGGACGGGAAGCGGGGTTACTTCACCTTCCAGCTTGTCCCATCCTTCGAGTCGAGCAGCTCAATCCCCTTGGCGACGAGCTCATCACGAATCTCGTCGGCGCGGGCAAAGTTGCGATCTTTACGCGCCTGCTGCCGCTCGGCAATGAGCGCTTCGATCTCTTCCGGGGCGACACCGGTCTGGGCGAGACCTTCGCTCTGACTGCGGGCGAGCCAAGCGGCCGGTTCGGTGACGAAGAGGCCGAGAACAGCGCCGAGGCGCAGCAGCTTGCTGCGACCATCCTTGAGCACCGCCAGCGACAGAGGGCACTCGTCGAAACGGTTCGCCGCCATGAGGCGGTTGAGGGTGCGCACCGCGTCAAAGAGGTGGCCGATGGCGAGCGCCGTGTTGAAGTCGTCGTCCATCGCTTCGACGAAGCGATCCTCGAGGGCCTCGACCTTGTCGAAGATCTCGCGCTCATCGTCGGTGAGGGTCGGACAGGGAACCTGCTGCGGCAGCGGGTTGCGGGCGAGAATCTCGTCGGCGTTCTTGAGCGCCTCGTAGAAGCGGGTCAGACCAGAGCGGGCATCCTCAAGGTTCTGGTCGGAGAAGTCGATGGGCGAGCGGTAATGGGCGGTGAGGATGAAAAAGCGCACCACCTCGGGATCGTAGGTTTTGAGAATGTCGCGGATGGTGAAGAAGTTGCCCAGCGACTTGCTCATCTTCTCTTGATTGACGTTGACGAAGCCGTTGTGCAGCCAATACTTGACGAACGGCTGCCCCGACGCCCCTTCACTCTGGGCGATCTCGTTTTCGTGGTGGGGAAAGACCAAATCTTTACCGCCGCCATGGATATCGAAGGTCTCGCCGAGGTACTCCATGCTCATCGCCGAACACTCGATGTGCCAGCCGGGACGCCCCGGCCCCCAGGGCGATTCCCAGGAGGGCTCGCCCGGTTTGGCCGCCTTCCAGAGGGCGAAATCCATCGGGTTGCGCTTCTGCTCACCGGGGGCGATGCGGGCACCGGCACGCATCTCATCGATGTTGCGCTTGGAGAGCTTGAGGTACGAGGGGAACTTCTCAACCGCGAAATAGACGTCACCGTCAGCCGGGTAGGCCATCCCCCGGGCGATCAGCTTTTCGACAATGGAGATGATATGGGGGATATGCTCCGTCGCTTTCGGCTGCATGGTCGGCAGATCGAGGCCGAGGGCCGCCATATCCTCATCAAAAGCGCGGATGAACTCTTCGGCGAGGTCGCGACTGTCGATCCCTCGCTCGTTGGCGCGCTTGATGATCTTGTCGTCGACGTCGGTGTAGTTCCGCACGTAGTTGACGTCATAGCCGGAAAAGCGGAGATAGCGATAGACGATATCGAAGACGATGTTGGCGCGGGCGTGACCGATATGGCAGTAGTCATAGACGGTGACGCCGCAGACGTACATGCCGACCTTGCCGGGGGTCAGGGGGACAAACGGCTCTTTGCGGCCATGCAGGGTGTTATAGAGGCGCAGTCTCATGAACAGCGGGCTCCTTGATTGGTTCAGAGGGTGAAGAAGAGGGCTCCTTCGCGAAAGCACTCTTCATACCACAGAAGGGGGGACGGAGAAAAGTTTTTCCCGCTACACAAAGGGCTTAGCGCAGCTGACGGCGGATCTCTTCCCCTATCTGCTTCGCCTCAAGGCCACTCTCGGCAAGCAGGCTCCCCCAGCTGCGCCCCTGCCGTACCTTCTGCAAAAGGGCAAGCGGTTCCTCCCCCCGGCGGGTGGCCAGAAGAATGGCGAGGATCGTCTCGCGGTCGCCCGCCCCGCTTAACCGCAGCGTCGCGACACTCTCTGGCGAAATCGCCAGACGACGAATGAGAATGGCGTCAACCGCCGCGCTCGCAAGCGTGTCCGTCGCGGCACCACGCAGGGCAGCCGCGACAAAGGCGGCGGAGAGCTTTTCCGGGTCGGCCCCACGCAGCAGAGACGCCCAACTCGCCCCTTTGGTGCGGTGGGCGCTCAGTTCATCGGCCGTCTGGTCGCTGCCGGCGGCGAGAAACTGCAGCGCCCACAACTCTTCAGCGCTGCCACCCCCCATCAAGGTCTTGACCACCTCCCCCTTCTTGATCCCGAAGACGACGGCATAGAGCGTGTTGCGCCCAGTGGCGAGGAGGTAGGGATCGACCGCGGCGGGGCGCGCCGGATCGAAGCTGCGATCCTGAAAGCAGTGGCAGGCGATGGTCGGGACGGCCGCGACCGCGGCAGAGGGGAGGAGCAGAGCGAGGAGGAGCAGAACAAGAGTCGAGCGCATAGGGGAATCTCCGCAGTCAGGAAAGAGATGATAGCGTTGATTCTAATCGGTGGCGAAACGGCGCACCTTGACGCGGGTCAAAAGAGGCGATCTAGAAGAGGCGCCCAAGCAGAGCGGGAATCGCCGCCTCAACCCGCAAAATGCGCTCGCCACAGGCGACCGGGGTCATCCCCATCGCCGTTAACAGCTCGACCTCGAAGGGGATGAATCCGCCCTCCGGGCCGATGGCGAGGGTGACATGCTCTTGCAGCGCCCGCGGGCAAAATTGGTCGGCGTAGGGATGGGCGACAAGGCCGCGGCTCTCGTGCAGCAGCGCCGGCAGCTCATCCTCAACGAAGGGGCGAAAACGCTTACGCAGTTCAACCGTCGGCAGCACGGTATCGCGCCCTTGTTCAAGACCGAGGTGCAACGACTCGTCGATCCCCTCTGCGGTGAGGGCCGGGCTCTGCCAGTAGCTCTTCTCCACCCGATAGGCGTTGAAGAGGACGATCTTCTTCACTCCCATACTGGCGGCTGTGACGAAAACCCGGCGCAGCACCTTGGGGCGCGGCAACGCCAGCAGCAGGGTCAGCGGCAAGGGGGGCGGCGGGGCGCTCTCCCAGACAACCGTCATCGCCAGCCCCGCCTCATCGAGGTGAGTCACCTCACCACGGCCAATCTCACCATCGAGACGACCGACACAGAGCGACTGGCCGACCTCGGCCCGATGAACGTCACGCACATGCTTCAGCCGCCGTCCCCGCAGCACCACCTGATCGGGGGCGATAAAATCATCGGCCAGCAAGAGGATGAGGTTCACCGCCGCCGCTCCCGGCGGAGAATGCGCCAGCAGTTGTGGATGCGGGGGTTACGGGCGAAGTCGGGCGGCAGGGTCGCGGCGCTGATCTCCTCGATATCCAGCTCGGGCAGGGCGTCGCGATCCATACGGAAGCGCCGGTGGTTGTTCGAGAAGATCAGTTCGCCGCCGGGGGCGAGGAGGCGGGCGGTGGCGCGTAGCAGCGGCACATGATCGCGCAGCACGTCGAAGCTGTCGTCCATACTCTTGGAGTTGGAAAAGGTCGGCGGGTCGAGGAAGATCAGGTCAAACGGCTCCTGCGCTTCGTCAATCCAGCTTCGGCAATCGGCCTGAATAAAGCGATGCCGCTGGTCGGAGAACCCGTTAAGGGCCATGTTGCGCCGAGCCCAGCCGAGATAGGTGCGCGAGAGGTCGACGGTGGTGGTACTGCGGGCACCGCCAAGGGCAGCATGAACCGTCGCCGCGCCGGTGTAGGCAAAGAGATTGAGAAAGCGCTTCCCCTTTGCCATCTCGCCCAGCATCAACCGGGTCGGGCGATGGTCGAGAAATAGCCCGGTGTCAAGGTAGTCGGTGAGATTGACCAACAGCCGCGCCCGCCCCTCCTGGACATCAAAGAACTCATCCTCACTGGCCAGTTTGTGGTACTGCGCCGCCCCCTTCTGGCGCTGGCGCACCTTGAGAAAGATCCGCTCTGCGGGGATTCCGAGGGTCGGCGCGAGCGCCGCCATCACCTCGTCGAGGCGCTGTTTGGCTCGCCGCGCA
The DNA here is from genome assembly GCA_002869635.1 of Desulfuromonas sp. Taxonomy (GTDB): domain Bacteria; phylum Desulfobacterota; class Desulfuromonadia; order Desulfuromonadales; family BM515; genus BM515. The sequence goes on from PKUF01000032.1 coordinate 34,332, forward strand.
TCGACGGTCTCGGGCGGGGCGTACTCCTGCACATGCACGCGATCACCATAGAGATCGATGGCGACGGCATATTCCGGCATATCGGCATCGTAGAGGCGGTAGCAGCTGACCCCGTCCTTACGCGCCCAGCGACCAAGGCTCTTGAGATTTTTGCGCAGGCGGTTGGCGAACATCTGCGCCCCCTCACTCAGCGGGGTATCGGCCTCGGGTGTCCGGTTCTGACGGGCGGTCGCTCCGACAACCCGTTCAGGGTCGACATCAAAATGGAAGAGACGGCAGGGGATCGGACCGCTGTGAAAGCTGTGATAGCGGTGGGCGCGCAGCCCCATGTCGCGGGCGAGATCGGGGTTGCCGGTAAAGAGCGCCGCCTTCCACCCCTGAAAGTCACGCCGCAGCGCGCCGCCAAGGGCGGCATAGAGATGGCGCAGCTCACGCACATCGCCGAGACGCTCACCGTAGGGGGGGTTGACCACCAGCAGACCCGGCGCCTTGGAATTCACCGGCTCAAGGCGAGCGAGCTCGCGCCGCTCGAGATGGATGATCGTGCTCAGGCCGGCCCGCTCGACACACTCGCGCGCCACCCGAATCACCGCCGGATCGGCATCGTAGCCGTAGAAAGAGGGGAGACTCTCTTTGCCAGCCTCCCAACGCGCTGTCGCCTCTTGCCGCAGCCGCTCCCAGAGCGCGGCGTCGTGCCCGCGCCACTGCTCAACCCCGAAGCGCTCGCGCCGTGCCCCCGGCGGCATTTTGCCGGCGAGCAGCGCCCCCTCGATGAGGAGGGTTCCAGTGCCGCACATCGGATCGAGCAGGGGGCCGCCGGCAGCGGCGATCTCGGGCCAGCCGGCCCGCAGCAGGATGGCAGCGGCGAGGCTCTCTTTGAGCGGCGCCGTCCCCCCCGGCACCCGGTAGCCGCGGCGGTGCAGGCTCTCGCCCGAGAGGTCGAGGCTGATCGTCGCCTCATCCTTGGCGAGATAGAGGTGGATGCGCAGGTCGGGATGTTCGGTATCGACCGAGGGACGCTCACCACAGGCGTCACGTAGCTGATCGACGATGGCATCCTTCACCTTAAGGGCGGCAAACCCCGAGTGGCGCAGCTTCGAGCGGTTGACCACCGCATCGACCGCCAGACTCCCCGTCGGCAAGAGGTGCTCCTGCCAGCGGATCGTCTGCACCCCGGCGTAGAGCGCCTCGGGATCCGGCGCAGCAAAGGTCGCCAGCGGCAAGAGGAGGCGGCTCGCCAGATGCGATTCGAGGAGCACCCGGTAGGCAAAAGCGAGGGAGCCCTCGGCATAGACCCCGGCGCGGCTCTCTTTGACCGCGCTGGCACCGAGTTGACGCAGCTCATCGAGCAACAGCCCCTCAAAACCGACGGCGGCACTGACGAAGTAGGTGGTTTCAGACGACATGAAGCGAACTCTCCTTGAAACTATCCGTTCAACCGCCAGAGGGCGGCGCGAATCTCATCGACACAGGTATAGGGGATGCGCAGGTTGCCGTAACCGCGGCCGATCTCGAGATTGGGCTGGGTGCCGTGAAAATCGGAGCCGCCGGTGACGATCAGCCCCTTGCGGCGGGCGAGGGTGATCCAGTTGTCGATCTCATCGTTGCTGCCGCCACTGTTCCACGCTTCGATCCCGTCAAGCCCCATCGGCAGGAACTCTTCGACAATCGCCTCAAGGCGGCGCAGGTTGCGGGTGATGAAGGGGGGATGAGCAAGGACCGCCACCCCACCGGCAGCGTGAAGCAGTTCGATCGCCTTGTCGATGGCAAAGTCGCGCTTCGGCACATTGCAGGGGACGAGATAGCGGTTGAACGCCTCGTCCATACTCTCGGCGTACCCCGCCTCGACCAGCGCCATGCCGATATGCGGCCGCCCCATGGTCCCCTGCGCCCGCTCCTGAACCGCTGCGGACTCAAGGGGGGCTTTCCCATGTTCCTGCAACAGATCGTTGACCCGCTCAAGAATCTGGCCGTTGCGCCCCATACGATAACGGCGACATTCATCAAGTTCAGCGCAGAGTCCGGGATGTTGCGGATCAAAGCCGTAGCCGAGCAGATGAATCTCGCGCAGATCGTTCCAAACCACCGACAGTTCGACCCCACTAAGCACCTCGATGCCGAGACGTTGACCGGCCTGTTGCGCTTCAGCAATACCGTCAAGGGCATCGTGGTCAGCCAGCGCTGCCGCCGCCAGCCCCACCTCGGCCGCCATAGCGATCACCTCGGCCGGGGCGTAAGCGCCGTCCGAGCAGGTGCTGTGCAGATGCAGGTCGATCCAAGCCATCGTATCTCCAAAATCTCGCTTTGACAGTCGGGACGAAAGCGGTATGGTTGGTAGAAAGTGTCCTGCTAAAAACCCGATCCAAGGCGCAAAGTCAAGGGAAAAGCGTTCGCAGGAGTATAACACGAAATAGGCATGGGCCGACAGAATCGGCCACGAGGGGAAAGGAGCCCATCATGGCAACACGCGTTCAAATCGTCTTTTACAGTATGTACGGCCACATCTACGATCTCGCCGAATCGATCGCCGCAGGAGTCCGTGAGGTTCCGGGCTGCGAAGCGACCCTGTTGCAGGTGCCCGAACTGGTGCCCCCGGAGGTTCTCGAACAGTTCGGCGCCACCGAAGCACGGGCCCGCTTTTCCCACATCCCTCTCGCCTCGGTGGAGGGGCTGGCCGAAGCCGACGCCATTATTTTCGGCACCCCGACCCGCTTTGGCAACATGAGCGCCCAGATGCGCAACTTCCTCGACCAGACCGGTGGGCTCTGGATGAAGGGAGCACTCATCGGCAAGGTCGGCAGCGCCTTTGCCTCCACCGCCAGCCAGCATGGCGGGCAGGAGACGACGTTGACCTCCTTCCACACCACCCTACTGCACCATGGCATGGTCGTCGTCGGCGTCCCCTACTCGGAACCGGCTCTGCTCACCATGGATGAGGTCAGCGGCGGCACCCCCTACGGCGCCACCACTCTCGCCGGCGGCGACGGCTCCCGCCAGGTCAGCGAAAACGAAAAGGTGATCGCCCGCTTCCAGGGCCGGCATGTCGCCGAGATCGCGACCCGCCTCAAACAGGGATAGTTTTCCTACCTATCACCAAAAAGAGCGGAGTCGGCATGGCCGACTCCGCTCTTTTTTATCCGTTCATACAAAACTCTGCCTCAGACAACCAAATGCTTTTTCTTCCGCCCCAAGGTGAAGGGATGCGCCTGACGACTGATGATGAAGTCGACGATGATCTTCATCCAAAGGGTGATCCCGGCGATCTCGATCCAACGATCAAAGGTGTAGAACCCCAAAGGGATAGTGACCGCTAGCCAGACCGCCACTCCCCCACCGATCAGATTGGTTAATCCGGTAAAGGGTGCATAGCGTCCGGGATTGGCGGGGGCCTCCCCTTTTTTCAAAGCGACCTCGGCATAATCCTTCTTGATAAAGATCCGCCAGGATCGCCGCAACCAAAAAAAGGAGACGGGAAAGAGCGCCAGATAGAGAACCCAAGTCAAAACAAAACGAGCAAGATCATGATTCATAGACATCTCCATCGTCGGGTCAGGGGAAGATCAAGCGTATCACACTGAACATCTCAATTTTTGCCCCCACATATGGCGGGAGAAAGAGCCCCGCCAGATCCTCTGGCGGGGCTGATCAACATACCCTCACTTCACGTGAGACCGTTGCAAGATTTAATGCGAACCATCAACAGCTTTCGAGCCGCGGGGGATACGAACTTGCTCGACCATGTCGGCAATATCGCTCGGGACCGGAGTCGTCATGTTCTTCACCGCAAAGGCGACGGCGAAGTTGACGATGGCCCCGATGGTCCCGAAGGCGTTCGGCTCGATGCCGAAGAAGAAGTTTGCCTCTCCACCGAAGAGACCGAGGAACTCCGTCCCCTTGATGAAGAACAGACCTTTATGAGCGAAGACATAGAGCATGGTGACCCCGATACCGGCAAGCATACCAGCCATAGCACCCTGCTTGTTCATGGTCTTGCTAAAGATCCCCATCATCAGCGCCGGGAAGATTGAGCTGGCAGCGAGACCAAAGGCAATGGCCACGGTACCGGCAGCAAAGTCTGGCGGATGAAGGCCGAGAATACCGGCGACGACAATGGCGCACGCCATGGCAATCTTACCGGCCATCAGCTCACCCTTTTCCGAGAGGTCAGGCATGAACTTCTCTTTGAGCAGGTCGTGGGAGATCGCTGAGGAAATCGCGAGGAGCAAACCGGCGGCGGTGGAGAGCGCGGCGGCAAGACCACCGGCGGCGACCAGCGCGATAACCCAGTTGGGCAGCATGGCGATCTCAGGATTGGCGAGAACCATGATGTCCTTGTTAACGGTCAGCTCGTTCCCTTTCCAGCCAGCCGCTTCAAACTTGGGATCACTGCTCTTGTCATTGTAGTACTGGATGCGGCCGTCGCCGTTTTTGTCTTCGAACTTGAGCAGACCGGTGACTTCCCAGCGCTTCATCCACGCCGGCCGCTCGTCATAAACAATCTGGGAGCCAGAAGCCGTAATGTCCGTCAGCGTCCCTGAAACGATACCGGGGTTGACAGTCTTCAGAAGGTTCATCTGTGCCATCGCCGCCACGGCCGGAGCTGTCGTGTAGAGAAGGGCGATAAAGACGAGAGCCCAACCGGCAGATGAACGGGCGTCTTTAACCTTGGGAACCGTGAAGAAGCGGACGATAACGTGCGGCAGACCGGCCGTTCCCAACATCAGGGAGACCGTATAAACAAAGGTATTGAGCATGCTGCCACGCCAGTGCGTCGTGTACTGGGCGAAGCCGAGATCGGTCACGATCTGGTCGAGTTTGTCAAGCAAGGCGATGTTGGAACCGACCATGTCGGAGCCGAGCCCAAGCTGGGGGATCGGATTCCCGGTGAGATGCAGCGAGATAAAAACTGCAGGGACGGTGTAAGCGAGGATCAGGACGCAGTACTGGGCGACCTGGGTGTAGGTGATCCCTTTCATGCCGCCGAAGACCGCGTACATGAAGACGATCCCCATCCCGATATAGATCCCGGTAGCGTTGGAGACGCCGAGGAAGCGGGAGAAGGCAACCCCGACACCAGTCATCTGGCCGATGATATAGGTGGTTGACGCGATCAACAGACAGATAACCGCGACCGTACTCGCCCCCTTGGAATAGTACCGAGAACCGAAAAATTGAGGGACGGTAAACTTGCCGAACTTACGCAAATAGGGCGCAAGCAACATGGCGAGAAGAACGTAGCCACCGGTCCAGCCCATCAAGAAGAGACATCCCCCGTAACCGAAGGCGGCTATCAGGCCGGCCATGGAGATGAAGGAGGCTGCGGACATCCAGTCGGCGCCGGTCGCCATCCCGTTCAGAACGGGGTGGACTCCACCGCCAGCAACGTAAAACTCCTTGGTACTCCCCGCACGGGCCCATATGGCAATACCGATATAGAGCGCGAAGGTGATACCGACGATGATGTATGTCGTTGTTTGAAGCTCCATGGTATCCTCTCCTCCCTAGTCTTCGTGAACGTCGAATTTTTCGTCGATCTGTCCCATTTTTTTCGCATAGAAAAAGATGAGCGCCACGAAACAATAAATCGACCCTTGCTGGGCGAACCAGAAACCGAGTGGATACCCTCCCAAATGAATGTTGTTGAGCACCGGAGCCAGCAAGATTCCGAAGCCGTACGAAACGACGAACCAGACGATCAGGACGTTCCTGATCAGACCGAGTGTCGCCTTCCAATAGCCTTCACCGTCGTGTTGCACCATAATTGCCTCCTCTCGTTGTCCTTGGAGATAACTGCCAACCGACTGACCCCTGCTGTCGCAACGGGTCCCACACTCTCTCTTTCCTCCCAACTTTCAAGATGTTTTGAACCATAAGTTCAAAATCACGACAAAACCAAAAACAGGTCAAAAAACGTTACCCGCAGCAAAACTCTACAACACTATTTTTTGTTTTCAAGTATCAATAAAACATTGTTTTCAAAAAAGCCAAAAAACCCGTTTTCGTCGTCCCAATACTACGGCGGCACGAAACCAATATCAACACAAAAATATAACCCTGTTTGATTTTTCTCCAAGCCTTTACACATCCGCAATCATTTCAGCATGTTACAAAGACCTAATCTTCCCCCCAGGCGCCACACAAAGAAGAAAAACCAGCTCCGAACCGCCACAAGAGCCCCCCGTTTAGCCAAAAAAAGAGCTTGAATGCGATTGTGTTCTCAGAAAGAGCGCTATACAATTTCGACTTAGATCGTTTCAGCCATGGAGGCGGCATGACGCACGGCCCATTCAACGAAGAGAGCCTTTTCTTTCTTCAGGTGGAAGCTCTCCGCAAGGGACCTGCCATCACCTGCGACCAGGGCACCACCGTCATCAATGCGGCAAACCTGATGCGCGAACACGACGTTTCAGGGCTGGTCGTTCTCGTCGATGGTGCCCCCAGGGGGATATTCTCACTGCGCGACCTACGCAACCTGATCGCCAGCGCTCCACGCAACATTGAACACGAACGCGTCGCCACCCACATGTCATCCTCCTTGATCACCCTCTCTCACCGTGCTTACGTTTTTGAAGCAATCTTCAAGATGGCCAAGCACGACATTCACCGCCTCGCCCTGACAGGAGACAACGGCGAACTCCTGGGCGTGTTGACCGGCTCAGACTTGCTACGATCCCGGACCCGCACCCCCCTCTACCTCAATCAAGAGATCGAGGCCGCCACGTCGATTGAACAACTTCGCGCACTCAACGAGAAGATGCTCGAAACCATCCGCTTTGCCACCCGCGCCGGCGCCGACGCCCGCAGCCTGGTTCAGCTGATCTCCCACTTCAACGACTCCTTCAGCCTGCGAATCATTGCCCTGCTCAACGAAAAAGAAGGGGTCAGTCTCCCCCAAGGAGCGGCCTACCTCGCCCTCGGCAGCGAAGGCCGCAACGAGCAGACCCTGCGCACCGACCAGGACAGTGCCATCGTCTACCGCGACGGCCTCTCCGAGGCGGATCAACAACAGATGGCCTACTTCGCCACCCGCCTGGTCGACTCTCTCGAACAGGTTGGCGTTCCACGTTGCCCCGGTGACACCATGGCGAGCAACCCTCTGTGGCGCCACAGCCTGTCAAGCTGGCGCGACACCGTCGACCACTGGATCAACACCCCGACTCCCGACAACATGGTCAATTTCGGCATGTTTCAGGATCTTCGCACCCTGCATGGCGATCCCGACCTTGAAAGAGAGTTGCGTCAACATATCTGCGATAGCGTCAAGCACCACACTCTCTTCCTGCCCCACATGGCGCGCCATATCGTCCGCTTCACCCCACCGCTCGGCATGTTCGGACGTATCAAGGTCGAGCGCCGCGGCGAACATCGCGGCACCCTCGACCTTAAAAAAGCGGGAATTTTCGCCCTCACCATCGGCACCAGCCTGCTCGCACTCGAATCTGGAATCGTCGGGGGGAGCACCTGGAACAAGTTCGACCTTTTGGCACAAAAAAAGGTTTTCATCGCCAGCGACTTGCTGCCCATCGAAGAGGCGTTCACCTTTCTCGTCCACCTGCGCCTGCAACGACAGCTGCGCGCCATCGCCGAAGGGAAACCACCCAGCAACCACGTCGACCCCCTGATCCTCTCGGACCACGACCGCGAAAAACTACGCGGCTCCTTACGGGGGGTCAGCTCCTTGCTCAAAATCCTCACCGATCGCTACCAGATCAACTTCATCGCCCGATAGGCCTCCCCGCCGACAATGGCACATTCCCTGAAGGATCTCGCCGTGACGATTCGCCAGCAACTCGAAGAGAGAGAGCAACAGACCCTCGCCCCCCACGCCTGTCTCAGCAGCGAGAGCCGTGGGCGCTTACGCCCCGAGCCCCCCTGCCCCCTGCGCACCGCCTTTCAGCACGACCGAGACCGGATCCTGCACAGCAAGGCGTTTCGTCGCCTCAAACACAAAACTCAGGTCTTTCTCGCTCCGGAAGGGGATCACTATCGCACCCGCCTGACCCATACCCTTGAGGTTGCCCAAATCGCCCGCACGGTGGCCCGAGCCCTCGCCCTCAACGAAGACCTCACCGAGGCGATCGCTCTCGGCCACGACCTTGGGCACACCCCCTTTGGCCATGCCGGAGAACGGATTCTGCACGAACTCGCCCCGGAAGGCTTTCACCATGTGCGCCAAAGCCTGCGGGTCGTCGATCGGCTCGAAAAGGAAGGAGACGGCCTCAACCTTTGTGAAGAGGTGCGCGACGGGATCCTTAAACACTCCAAGGGGCTCGGCCCCCTCACCGGCTTCAGGCCCGACCACCTCCCCTTCACACGCGAAGGGCAGATCGTCCGCCTTGCCGACGTCATCGCTTACGTCAACCACGACCTCGACGATGCTCTTCGATCAGGACTCATTGCCGCCACTGCTCTCCCCGAGAGCCTTCTCGCCCCTTTAGGCCAGCGTCACAGCGAGCGGATCAACAGCATGGTACGCGACCTGATTGAAACCTCGGTCGCCAGCGCCGACCTGACCATCGCCCTCTCCCCCCCTATCCTTGAGGCGGTCGAGACCTTACGCGGCTGGCTCTACACCCACGTCTATCGCTGCGCCACCGTCGAGGACGACTTTCAAAAAGCTGCACGGGTCATTCGCGAGCTCTTCAACTATTTCCTCAAAAATGAAGAAGCGCTGCTCCGCTGCGGCGGCGTACGCCCTCCCGACGACACGATCGAAACCGCAGTGACCGACTTCATCGCCGGAATGACCGACCGCTACGCCCTCAACCTCTATCACCAGCTCTTTCTTCCTCAGCCATGGAAAAACATCCAGACCCCATAACCCCTTGAATTTCCCGGTTAAAACTATTGACACCCCCAGCCCCCTGTGATAGCGTTGTGAGCACTTTGCCCTGTTGTTTCGACCACTTGACCGATACCCGGAAAACTGCCCATGTCCCCAGCGGCCCAGATGCATCTGGTGTTTCGTCTTTACGGCATCGGATTCGCACTGCCTCTTTCTGACCTGGTGGAAATCCGGGAGACGCCGGAATGTCCTCTCGACCCGTCACTGGCGGCACCAACGGAGCATATTCTCGGCGTGATTCAGTTACGCGACGAGCAACTTCCCCTCAGGGACCTGCGAACCCTGATGCGTCTCCCCTCACGGGGAGCGGAAGAGCCGGTCACCCTGATCCTCAACGGGCAAGAAGGGGCTTGGGGGGTTCGGGTTGATGAGGTGGAAGGGATTTTCCCTGCGGAGCAGTTTACACCGCGGGAGCTTCCGTTTCTCCTCGACCCCACACACAAGCGCCCCTACACAACGTTACTTCTGCGGCACAATGAGCCGCTCGTCTCCCTTGAAAGCGACCGCCTCGACAGCGCCTGGGGGAACCATGAGTGAGCGACGCATCGCCCTTTTTCGGGCTGGCAAACAGGAGGTCGCTCTCTGGGTCGAAACGGTGCTGCGCATTTTTCCAACCCCCTCCGTTTATCGGTTACCGCTGATGCCCGGCGGTTTTTCCGGCATTTTCATTGACCAGGAGGAGGTCTTTCCGTTACTCAATTCCAGCCGCTTAAGCCTTCACACGACAGCGGCTCAGAGTGACGGCTACATTGTCCTTTGTAGCACCGACCTCGGTGCCGTCGGCCTTGAGATGGACCAGGTTCTGGGGGTTGTCGCTGCAGAACAAGGGGAGATCGCACTTACCGAGGAAGAGAGAGGGGCATCTGGCATGACCTCGGTCCATTTCAATCACGCCGGAACCTCTTACCGATTGCTTGATATCGAAAGGATTGTCGCAGCGCTGCCAAATCGTTAGCGCAGCGCCTGTGCCTGTGCCGGAATACATGGAGGCCTGAATGAGCAAGAAACTGCTACTGGCAGATGACAGCATTACGATCCAGAAGGTGATCGGCATCACCTTCGCTCAAGAAGACTACGAGCTGACAGTTGTCGACAACGGCGATGCGGCTCTTGAAAAGGCGCGGGCGATCCAGCCTGACCTGATCCTTGCCGATGTCTTTATGCCGGGCAAAGACGGCTACGAGCTCTGCACGGCGATCAAGCAAGATGCGCAACTTCAGAGCACCCCGGTTCTGCTGTTGACCGGGACCTTTGAACCGTTTGACGAGGACAAGGCCCGCTCCTGTGGTGCCAGCGAGTGGATCTCCAAACCCTTTGAGTCTCAATCTCTGATCGACTGTGTCGAAGGGCTCCTCGCCCAGAACAGCGGCGCGGCTCCAGCGGCTCCTGCGGCTCCTGCGGCTCCTGCGGCTCCTGCGGCTC
>PKUF01000103.1 GCA_002869635.1 Desulfuromonas sp.
GGCCAGCTCCCCAACATGATTCTCGACGATGGCGGCGACGCGACGATGATGGTCCTTGAGGGTGCGGTCTGGCAGGATGCCGGCGTCCCTGAGCTCAAGGCTGACGACCCCGAGGACTGGGTCGAGCTCGTCACCTGTCTGAAAGACTCTATCGGTGCCGATCGCATCGATTGGAAGGCCGTGCGTTCCAGCATCCAAGGGGTCACCGAAGAGACGACCACTGGGGTGCACCGTCTCTACTCCCTCGCCAAAGAAGGGAAACTGCCGTTCCCGGCGATGAATGTCAACGATTCGGTCACCAAGAGCAAGTTTGACAACGTCTATGGCTGTCGTCACTCCCTCGTTGACGGGATCATGCGGGCCACTGACGTCATGCTCTCGGGCAAGGTTGCGGTTGTCTGCGGTTATGGCGATGTCGGTAAAGGGTGCTGCCAGTCGCTGCGTGGTCAGGGAGCCCGGGTTATCGTCACCGAGGTCGACCCGATCTGCGCCCTGCAGGCGCTGATGGAAGGATACGAGGTCAAGACCCTTGAGGATGTGGTCGCTGACGCTGACCTCTTCGTCACCACCACCGGGAACTTCAATATCATCACCGCCGCTCACATGGCGCAGATGAAGCATAATGCCATCGTCGGCAACATCGGTCACTTCGACAATGAGATCGACATGGCCGGTCTTGCCAAGGTCGCCGGGATCAAGAAGGTCAACATCAAAAATCCCCAGGAGCATGGCAACCAGCTCGACCAGTGGATCTTCCCTGACGGGCACGCGATCCTCATTCTTGCCGAAGGGCGCCTGCTCAATCTCGGCTGCGCCACCGGCCATCCGAGTTTCGTCATGTCCAACTCCTTCAGCAATCAGGTGATCGCCCAGATTGAGCTCTTTACCTGCGGAGAGACGTACGAGAACAAGGTCTATGTCCTGCCCAAGCATCTTGATGAGAAGGTTGCCCGTCTCCACCTCGGCAAGCTCGGAGCGCGCCTGACCACTTTGACGCAGCAGCAAGCTGATTACATCGGTGTTCCGGTGGAGGGTCCCTACAAGCCGGATCACTACCGTTACTAAGATTGACTTTTGTAACAAAAAAGCCCCGCCTTTTTTATGGCGGGGCTTTTTTGTTGGTGTCGTGAACACGGTGGATATCCCTCTTGTCTGAAACGACAAATCCCTCTATCCTCATGAACACTTTGCTGGAGAAAGGGCGAATGACGTGCAAAAAATGCTGAAAATGATACTGACGTCCCGGGTTTATGAGGCGGCGGTGGAGACCCCTCTGGAAGAATCGCCAAGTCTCTCGGCGTTGCTGGGTAACCGGGTTTTGCTCAAGCGGGAAGATCTACAACCGGTCTTCTCCTTCAAACTACGCGGGGCCTACAATAAAATCGCCCACCTCGCTACCGAAGATCGCGCCAAAGGGGTGATTGCCGCTTCAGCGGGAAATCATGCACAAGGGGTCGCGTTTGCTGCCGACCGCCTTGGGATCGAGGCGACGATTGTCATGCCGGTCACCACGCCGCAGATCAAGGTTGAAGCGGTGCGCAAGCGCGGCGCCGAGGTGGTCCTGCACGGCGACAGCTACTCCGACGCGGCTGAACGTTGTCAGCAGATTCAGCAGCAGAGCGGCAAGGTCTATATCCACCCTTTTGATGATGATCTGGTGATTGCCGGGCAGGGGACGATTGCTGACGAAATCATGCGCCAGAGCCGGGGGGAGATCCATTCCGTCTTCGTTCCGGTGGGCGGCGGAGGTCTGATTTCTGGCGTCGGTAGCTACTTCAAGGCGCTCGATCCATCAATCCGGGTGATCGGGGTCGAACCGTTCGACAGCGACGCCATGTACCGTTCGCTTGAGATGGGGAAGCGCACGCACCTTGAGTCGGTGGGAATCTTTGCTGATGGGGTGGCGGTGCGGGATGTGGGGAAACGAACCTTCGAGTTCTGCCGCAATTGTGTTGATGAAATCATTCGCGTTGATACCGACGAGATCTGCAGCGCCATCCGTGACAATTATCAGGCAACACGCTCTATCGTCGAGCCAGCCGGGGCGCTGGCGCTCGCCGGGTTGAAGCGTTATGTGCGCAGCCGCCAGGTGCAGGGAGAGACGCTGGTAGCGATCAACTCCGGCGCCAATATGAACTTCGAGCGCCTGCGTTATGTCGCCGAGAGAACCCTCATTGGAGAAAAACAGGAGGCACTCTTTGCGGTCAGTATCCCTGAGACTCCCGGAGCGCTGCGTCGCTTCTGTCAGGAGGTGCTCGCCGAACGGAACGTCACCGAGTTTAACTATCGTCTCTCAGGGAGACAACAGGCTCATATTTTTGTCGGGATCGCCGTCGGTGGTGAGCAGGGTCGATGGGATCTGGCTCAAGAGTTACAGGAGCTTGGCTACACCGCCATCGATCTCACCGACAACGAACTCGCCAAGACCCATATTCGCTACATGGTCGGTGGTAAGTCGGTTCAGGCAACCCAAGAGGTGCTCTACCGCTTTTGGTTCCCCGAGCGTCCCGGCGCCCTCGGGCGTTTTCTTGAGACCATGGGAGCGAACTGGAACATTTCACTTTTTCACTATCGAATGCAGGGAGGGGATTATGGCCGGGTCCTGATCGGGATGGAGATCCCAGCGAGAGAAAAAGAGGCGCTCACCGCTTTTCTGGCCCAACTCGGTTATCGCTATGTCGAGGAGACGACGAACCCTGCTTATCCCCTTTTTTTATAACTGGCATAGAACGTGTAATGTTTAAAATTCCAAAAACCGAGTATCTGGTTTTATGAATTTTATTTTAGAGGGTTATGGCTGCTTCTATTGCAAAAATTCTAGTCGTTGACGATGAGGTGTTTATCCGACGTGTCCTCGACGATCTCCTGCGAGCCAGTGGTTATGAGGTTCGCTTTGCCGTTGATGGTGAAGAAGCGTTGCAGCAGGTGACAGACGAAGTCCCGGATCTGGTGCTTCTCGATCTGGTGATGCCGCGTATGAATGGGGTTGAAACCTGCCGTCGTTTGCGGCAAATGCCGCATCTGAAATATACACCGATCATGATGATGACTTCCCGTGCTGATCTCCAGGGGGAAGTCAACCCCTTCACGGTTGGGGTTGACGACTACGTTGCTAAGCCCTTCGATCACGAAGAGTTGCTTGCCCGTATCCAGGGGAGCCTCGTCAAAAAGCGGACCATGGAGGCATTGGACCGTAAGGCGAAGGCCCGTGACGCGTTGCTCGAGATTTCAGAATCACTCACATCCTCTCTTGAGACTGAAGAGATCCTCCGTCGTATCGTCGGTCGCATCGCCAGCGATGTGGAGGATGTGTATCGCTGTTCGATCGCCCTGATTCAGGAGGATGAGCAGGTCGGTTACGTCCTTGCCTCAAGCGATGACCCCTCCTTGTCGAATCTGCAGATCGATCTGCGCAAATATCCCGAGATCGAAGAGGTCGTCCGGACTGGGCGACATATCCTTATTGAGGATGTCTGTCGCGATCCTCTCCTCGCCAAACTGGCGACCCCCTTGAGCGGTGAGGCTTTCAACACCATTCTCGTCGTTCCGGTGACCTTCCGCAAGAAAGTGATCGGGGCGATGGTGGTGCGGGCTGACCGCCAAAAGGCAGGGATCTCCTCCGAAGAGGTCGATTTTTGCCAACTGGTGGCTAATGTCGCCGCACCGGCCCTGAAAAATGCGCGTTTCTTTTCCTCGGTCTGTGAAGAGTCGGCGCTGATGCGTGACACGAAGGAGCAGTTGGAGGAAGAGCTGCGGGTTCATGCTGTCTATGAACAGCTCTTTGCCCACGCCAGCGAAGGCCTGGCCGCCTTTAATCGTCGCGGCGAGGTGGTCTATGTTAACCGTAAGGCGCTCAAAATTGTCGATTATGAGCGCGATGAGGTGCTCGGTAGGGACTTCTCCGGCTTGCTTGGTATCGGCACCTACCGTGAGCTGCTACGTCAGTATCTGGTGGAGAGGCGGGATGATCGCAAGCTCCTTCTCTTCGATATTCCCGTGTGTTTAAGCGAACGGGGGGAACGGCTTCTCAGTGTGAGCTTCAATTCCCGTATGATCGGGCAGGAGTTACGGGTGGTCGCCTTTCGTGATGTCACCGAGCGCCGCTTGGTAGAGCAGGAATTACGAAAAACCAAGGAAGGACTCGAGCAGGCGAATGAGCGTTTGCGCTTGATGGATCGGGCACGGGCCGAGTTTCTCAATACGGCCGCCCACGACCTGCGCATTCCGGTGACAGTGGTCAATGGCTATTGCACCTTGCTCAAGGAAATGGGAACCGACAATCTCACCGCGTCTCAGGTCGAGTACGTCGAAGCGGCGATCGAGAGCAGTGACCGACTTGTTGATTTGATTGGCAACATGCTCGACCTGTCGCGTCTGGAGGCGGGTAAGATGACGATGGAGATCGAGAATGGCGACTTCTGCCAACTCCTTACCGAGCTTGAACGCGACCTTCAGACCATGGCCGAGAAGAAGGGGCATCATCTCACCTTCAATCATCCACCTTCGTGTTTGGTGCCGCACGACGCTGAATGTCTCAGTCGAGTGCTGGTCAATCTGGTTGGCAACGCCGTCAAATTCACTCCGCCGGGTGGTAAGATCGACATCTCGGTTGATGTCGATGCTGCAGCGGTCAAGGTCGCGGTGCGTGATAATGGCAAGGGGATTCCCGAGGAGCGGATCGCTGATCTCTTCGAGGAATTCTCTCAGTTGGTGCGCGAAGACTCCCGTTATGGTGCCGGGCTCGGTCTGTCGATCTGCAAAAAAATCATTGATGCCCACGGTGGCACTATTTGGGCCGAGAGTCGGTTGGGGGAGGGGAGCTGCTTTCACTTTACCCTGCCACTACAGGGCTGAGATAAATTATTAGAAAAGGGAAAAAGGATCTTTCCGTCGCGCCAAATTAATTGACAGTTTTACTCAGGTATGATATCCCTGTCTCAACTGTTGTTGTTAATGTCGCAAATGGGCGAAGAGAGGAGTTCTGGCGTGTTCGATGTGCTCAAGGATGATTTTAAGGCGGTTTTTGAACGGGACCCTGCGGTACGTAGTGTCCTTGAAATCGTCTTTTGCTACCCCGGTTTTCACGCCATGCTCTTTCATCGCTTTGCCCACGCTCTTTGGTCACGGCAACTTTTCTTTCTTGGGCGTTTAACCTCTCACCTTGGTCGTTTCTTCACCGGAATCGAGATTCACCCTGGGGCAAAGATCGGGCGCGGATTCTTCATCGATCATGGGATGGGGGTCGTCATTGGCGAGACCGCCGAGATCGGTGACAACTGCACCCTCTACCACGGGGTGACCCTTGGAGGGACCTCCTGGGCCAAGGAGAAGCGGCATCCGACCTTGGGTGACAACGTGGTGGTCGGTTCTGGAGCGAAGGTGCTCGGACCGTTCACCGTGGGGGACAACAGCAAGATCGGTTCGAACTCGGTGGTGGTCAAAGAGGTGCCCGCCAGTTCGACGGTGGTCGGTATCCCTGGACGGGTTGTTCTCAACGCTGAGGAGAAAAAGCCAGAGAAGGCCGATCTTGAGCATGGCCAGCTTCCGGATCCCGAGGCGAAGGCGATCACCTGCCTCTTCGATCAGATCCGCATGCTCGAAAAGCGTATCCGCGAGCTGGAAGAGCAGCTCGAGTCAAAGGGGGCCTGACGATGCGCCTCTCGACCAAAGCTCAGTATGCGGTCCGTGCCATGGTCAGCCTGCATCTGCATGGCACCGGCGCCCCGGTCTCTCTGCGTGACATCGCGGTGCGCGAAGAGATCTCCCTGCAGTACCTTGAGCAGCTCTTCTCCAAGCTACGGCGGGGGGGGATCGTCGATAGCGTTCGTGGTACCGGCGGCGGGTATGTGTTGGCCCGCACGGCGACCGATATCCGGGTTGACGAAATCATCGACAGTGTTGAAGAGACGCTGGTTCCGGTCTCCTGCATGGATGATAGTGGGCGCTGCTCCTGCAGCGAACAGTGCGTCACCCACAATGTCTGGCAGGGTCTGGCCGAGGGGATCCGTGGCTACCTCGCCTCGTACACTCTTGACGATCTGACCCGGCAGGCCCAGACGAAGTGGTCCGGTCCGTCGGCTTAACGCTTTGATAATGACTTAAAAACTATATCCTGATCTGGAGGAAGAACGTGAAACGCATCTACATGGACAACAATGCCACCACTGCCGTGCGCCCCGAGGTGATCGAGGCGATGCTCCCTTTTTTCCATGAGCATTTCGGCAACCCTTCGAGTGTACACTGGGCTGGTCGGGCAGTGAGCGGTGCGGTGGAAAAAGCGCGTGAGCAAGTGGCGACCCTGCTCAACTGCTCCCCTGCCGAGATCGTCTTTACCTCCTGCGGCAGCGAAGGGGACAACATGGCGCTGATCGGCAGTGCCGAGGCGCTTAAGGCGAAAGGGGATCACATCATCACCACGACGGTGGAGCATCCTGCAGTCCTTAATACCTGTGAATACCTCGAAAAGAATGGCTTTCGTGTCACCTACCTGCCGGTAGACCGTGATGGGATGCTCGATCTTGCTGAGCTTGAGGCTGCCATCACCGACAAGACGATCCTAATCTCGGTGATGTGGGCCAATAATGAGACCGGCAATATCTTCCCCATCGCCGAGATCGGTGAGATTGCGCGCAAGCACAAGGTACGCTTCCACACAGACGCTGTGCAGGCGGTGGGCAAGCTGCCGGTTGATGTGCAAGCCTCCAAGGTTGATCTGCTGGTGATCTCCGGCCATAAAATCGGAGCGCCTAAAGGGGTCGGGGCGATCTACATCCGTCGTGGTACCCGCCTGATCCCTCTGATTCATGGCGGTCACCAAGAGCGGAACCGTCGTGCCGGGACTCACAATGTGGCCGGGATCGTCGCGCTTGGGAAAGCTTGTGAGTTGGCCGGCGCCGAGATTGATGAGAACTATGCCAAGCTCAAGCGGTTGCGCGACCGTCTTGAAAAAGGGATCATTGAGAAGGTCGGTGAGGTTAAACTAAACGGCCATCCGACAGAGCGTCTTCCCAATACCCTCAATGTGAGTTTTGCCTACATTGAAGGGGAGTCGCTGCTGCTCAACTTTGACATGAAGGGGATTGCTGCATCTTCTGGCTCAGCCTGTACCTCTGGTTCTCTTGAGCCTTCCCACGTCATGGGGGCGATGTGCGTCGAGGTCTCTCTCGCACATTCGAGCACCCGCTTCAGCCTCGGTCATGACAACACTGAGGAGGATATCGACTATGTGCTTGAGGTTCTTCCCCCCATCGTGCAGCGCCTGCGGGAGATGAGCCCTCTTTACAACTGTAAGCAAGATAATTGCGACAATTGCGATACGGTGAAGATGCTCTAGGCTTGGCGAGCATCCCCTTAACGACCTTTTAAGGAGTCAGACTATGTATACCGACAAAGTGATGGACCATTTCAGCAATCCCCGGAATGTTGGCGAAATCGACGGTGCCGATGGTGTCGGCGAGGTTGGCAACGCCTCCTGTGGCGATATCATGAAGATCTTCCTCAAAGTCGAAAACGATGTCATCACCGACGTTAAGTTCAAAACTTTCGGCTGCGGCGCGGCGATTGCGACCTCCTCCATGGTGACCGAGATGGCGATGGGCAAGACCCTTGATGAGGCGCTCGAACTTTCTAATGCGGCTGTGGCTGAAGCACTTGACGGGTTGCCGGCGCAGAAGATGCACTGCTCCAATCTCGCTGCCGATGCCCTGCACGAGGCGATCAAGGATTACAAGGCGAAGCATCCCTGATCCCTTTGTTTGCTTAAAACTTTTTCCCGCAGAAAGAGACGAGAAGAGCGCCCGGATGTTGCGTGCGCCTTTCCCGTCTCTTCTGCGTCTTTGTGGATAGGTCATGACCGAACAGAAGAAGCGCATCGTTGTTGCCATGAGTGGCGGAGTCGATTCATCGGTGACTGCCGCCCTGCTTAAAGAGGCGGGGCATGAGGTGATCGGGATTACCATGCAGATCTGGGATTACTCCTCGTTCACGGCGAAAAACGGCGACACCTTCGGGAGTTGCTGCTCTCTGGATGATGTTTATGACGCGCGTCGGGTGGCCGAGTCGCTTGATATTCCGTTCTACGTCGTCAACTTTGAGAAGACCTTCCAGAAAGAGGTGATCGACCGTTTCTGCGACGACTACCTCGCCGGACGGACCCCCAACCCCTGCGTCTGGTGTAATCAGCAACTCAAGTTCGAGCGGCTGCTGCAACGGGCCTACGAGCTTGAGGCCGATGCGTTGGCGACCGGTCACTATGCTCGTTTGGAGGCCGAAGCCGAGGGTTGGGCCCTGCGTAAAGGTCTCGACGCCGGCAAAGATCAAAGCTATTTTCTCTACGCCCTGCCGAAAGAGCAGATGGGACGTATCCTTTTCCCTCTGGGGGGGATGAGCAAGGATGAGGTGCGTGCCCATGCTGCCCGTTTCTCCCTGCGGGTGGCGGAGAAGGCCGAAAGTCAGGATATCTGTTTCGTCCCCGACGGCGACTACGTTCGCTTTCTTGAAGAGGAGCGCGGCAACGGTCTTGGTGATGGCGAGATCGTCTACGTCGACGGTCGTATCCTCGGCACGCACCGCGGATTCTACCGTTACACCATCGGCCAGCGACGAGGCCTCGGCATCGCATGGCCCAAGCCGCTCTATGTCGTTGATATCGATGCGGCCAAGCATCAGGTGGTGGTGGGGGAAAAAGAGTACCTCGCTCGGCGTGAACTGACGGTCACCATTCCCAATTGGCTGATTCGTGCGCCTCAGGAGCCGTTTCGGGCCGCCTGTCGTATCCGGTACCGA
>PKUF01000100.1 GCA_002869635.1 Desulfuromonas sp.
AGTTCTTGGTGAACTCCACCGTTGTCTTTGCCGACCAATGGGGGGAACGATCAGCAATGTAGAGATCTATCTGACAAGAGAGGTTTGATGCCGTCTTGGTTGAGACATCCTCAGAGGAGGGGCAGAGTTCACCAATGATGGAGTCCATCTGCTCCTTGCTGACAGACCCCGTCCTTATTAGAGCAAACGACTTCTGGAATTTGTCCTCTAACTGACCAAAAAGAAGTTTGGCCGCAGAGCGATTCGTAGTTTTTAGAGATATGCGGACTTCAGGACGGGGGAAGTGACTTGATAGGTCTTTAGGGATACGCAATCGGAAGTAAAAGACGTTCCCTCTTCTGTTGAGATGAAAAAGCAAAACCCAACCTCCTTTGTGTCACAGATTGTGTCACAGTTAAGAAGATTGGGTTCTAAATTCCTGAATTAACAGGAGTTTTTGCTAATGGTACCGAAGGCCGGAATCGAACCGGCACGCCCAGAAGGCATCGGTTTTGAGACCGACGTGTCTACCAATTCCACCACTTCGGCAAAAACGGAGCGATTATAGAAACTGCCCTCTTATAGGTCAAGGGAAAAGCGGGAATTATTCGACCGGCTCTACACTTTCTACCTGCAACCGCTCAACCTCAGACTGCAACTCATTGACGAGGTTGTCGGCTTGCTCGCGACAATCAACGGGCAAGGAGTCAACTTCGTCGATACTAGCGGCAAGACGACGGGCGGCCGAAAGAGCCTGGCGACAGCGTTCAAGAGGAGTCGGGCCAGCACCACGTTCGGCGAGCATGTCGCGAAAACGTTTGAGGACAGTGGGGTGACTGCGCTCTTCATCGACGATAGCACGCCGCAAACCATCGTAATCATCGCCACTAAAGTTTTCATCCTCGCGCGCCTGACGCAGCAGATCAATGGAGCGAAAATCGGGCAAAGGCCGCAGTTCGTCACGCCGAGCGAGGAGCTGCGGCTCTTCCTCTTCAAGATAGCGGTAGGCTTGGGTCAACTTCTCGGCAGTCGGCTTGCGGATGCGAATCTCGCGCTGACAGTAGCTGTCGAAATCGTCGTAGCCCCATTCTTGGTGGATACCATGCTTGCGCACCAGCAGCAGCTTCTCACCAAGATCAACCCACGACGCCTTAAATTGGCGGGCGCTGGCAAGAATTTTATAGCGGTCGGAGGCGGGATCGAGCTGCTGCATCAACTGCTCGATCAGACGCTCACCGGTTGTCTGGGCAGGAGGATTCATATCTTTTCCGAAGGCGGGGAGCAAACTCCAACGCAGGGTTTAAGGGAATCTGTTTTTGCGCTTGGCCCTTAAGGGCGACTGCGCTACCATCACGGCTTCTGATTTTCTGGATAACGAAGGAGTCTTCATGTCTGCTCGCCCCACCCTGACCATCGGCCCTGAAACGGTCCGAATGCTTGAACTTGGCCACCCCTGGATTATCGCTGATCGCTACACCCGCGACTGGCCGAAAAAAGGACGCGGCAACATTGTGGACCTTGCTGATGGCCGTGGTAAAAAATTGGCGACTGCGCTGTTTGATCCGGGAGAGAGGATCATCGCCCGGGTTCTGGGTCCTGCCGGCCTCTACCTCGACCAAAAACTGTTACAGGAGAGGATCGGCCGAGCGGTGTCTCTGCGCACCTCCCATCTCGACCTTGACGGGACCGATGTCTATCGTCTGGTCAACGGTGAGGGAGATGACCTCCCCGGGCTGGTGATCGACCGCTATGGCGACTACCTGATGCTGCAACTCTACAGCAACGCTTGGGAACCACATCTTGAGCCGGTAGCGAATGTGCTTGAGCAGATTTTCTCGCCACAAGGGATCTACGTCAAGCGACGACCGCAAAAGACCCGTGAGGCGGGGCGCGATGCGACCTCGAAACTACTGCGCGGCACGGCAGTCAGTGGCAAGCTCGCGGTACAGGAAAACGGCCTGAACTTTCTCGTCGATCTTAAAAGCGGCCTCAATACCGGTCTCTTTTTCGACCAGCGACGCAACCGACGTGAACTGATGGCGCGAGCCCAAGGGAAGCGAGTACTCAACCTTTTTGCCTATACCGGCGCGTTCTCCGTCGCCGCGGCGGCGGTCGGAGCGACGGAGGTGGTGACGGTCGACGTCTCAGCTCCCTATCTTGATTGGGCGAAAGAGAACTTTGCGGCAAATCGCCTCAATCCAAAACGCTTTCCAATGCTGCAGGGGGATTGCCTCAAGATTCTGGAGGAGTTGCAGAAGCAGAAGAAGCGCTTTGATATCATCCTAATGGATCCTCCAAGCTTCTCCACCACCCGCAAAAGCCGCTTCACTACGCGTCAGGGAACGGCTGAACTGATCGGAGCCGCCCTTCCCCTTCTTGAGGAAGGGGGACTGTTGATGACCGCCTCGAATCACCAGAAGATTGATCTTGCCGACTATCTCAAAGAGTTACGTCGCGCCGCCCTGCAAGCCAAAGAAAGGCTACAGGTGATTCATCTCGGCACTCAACCGGAGGACTTCCCTTACCCCGTCACCTTCCCTGAGGGGCGCTATCTCAAATTCGTAATGGCCGTCAAGGGCTAACCCTTGACAACGAAGAAGCCGGGCAAGAAAGCCCGGCTTCTTCGTTTCTAAAAAGAACAGTCGGCTCAGTCGACCACGCTCGCCGACTCGATAATTACCGCCTCTTTCGGAACGTCCCCATGCATGCCGCTAGAACCGGTGGCAACCTTGCGGATCGCATCGACGATCTCCATCCCCTCGACAACCATACCGAAAACGGCGTAACCGTACATGCTCGGATCGGTGCCACGATGATTGAGAAAGTCGTTGTCAACGACGTTGATGAAGAACTGGCAGGTGGCGCTGTCGACCACGTTGGTGCGCGCCATGGCGAGACTGCCGCGGACATTCCCAAGACCGTTGGCCGCCTCGTTCTTGATCTGCCCCCGAGTTTTCTTCTGCGACATGTCAGGGGTCATCCCTCCCCCCTGAATCATGAAGTTTTCGATGACACGATGAAAGATTGTCCCGTCGTAAAAACCATCATTAACATATTCAAGGAAATTTTCAGTACTGATCGGCGCCTTTTCGGCATTCAGCTCAATGACAATCTCACCCATGCTGGTAACAAGACGCACTCGAGGGGAACTCTGGCTCATAACTATTTACTCCTGAAGATGAAAGAAAAGGACGACCACTCACGGCAGTCGTCCCTCTATTACGGACTGGTAGAAAACTTAACACAGGGGGATGTGGATGGCAACCGTGTGGCGCCTCAGGCGAGACGAGCGGGGCGAACACAGGAATCGGTGCGGAGCATGGCGTAGAGCGCCCCATACCCCTCCATCAGCTTGACAATTTCACCTTCGACACTGTCATAGGGACGATGAAAGGCATCATAAAGGGTAAACAACCCCCTCTGTCCAACATAGAACCGACCCTGTTCTTCAAGATAGGTGACACTCATGAAAACCCCGTTCAAAACACGTCGTTTCAACCACCCCCACACGGTTAATGCAATCTAACACAGCTCACCCAATAACTGCAAAAAAAATCCCCACAAAGCCACACAACACACCGTAGTAGCTTAAAATTAAGGCAGAGCCTCCTCAAAAAGAGGGCACATCTCCTCTTCCCCTTTTCGCCCCTCACTTCCAACTCTCTGTTTTTTTGTTGTTTTTTTTCCAACCGTCCATGGCATACATTATGCCTTTGATAGAGACGTAAAACCATTCACCCCTACGGGAAGATCATGCCCGAACACCGCGACAACCTACTTAACGCCCTGATCGAAATTGGCAAAGAACTCGCGTCAACCATGGAACTCGAGACTCTTCTCGAACGCATCCTGGAGATTACCCGCGACGTCTTCCATTTTGAAAATGCGCTGATCCGCCTTCTCGACGAGAAGCGGCAGGTCCTCTATACGGCAGCCTCTTACGGCTACGCCGACGAAACCTGCCGCCCTGAAATCCGTCTTGGACAAGGAATCATGGGCAAGGTCGCCTATACCCGAACCCCTCTTTTTGTCGACGATCTCGCAGGTCACCCTGACTACGTTCCGGGGATCGCCGAAGCTCGCAGTGAACTAGCGGTCCCGATGGTGGTGCGCGATCGCCTGATCGGGGTCTTTAACGTTGAAAGCGTGCGCCCTCACGCCTTTAGTGAAGCAGATATCGCTCCGCTGCTCACCCTCGCCGGTCAGGCCGCCGTTGCTATCGAGAATGCCCGTCTCTACCAAAATCTGCGCGGTGTCTCAAATCGCTATCAGAAACTCCACCAGTTCAACAGCCGCATTCTCCAGAGTGCCAACCTCGGCATCTACACCATCGACTCCCACTTCACGATCTCTTCTTGGAACCGCACGATGGAACAACTCAGCGGCGTGACAGACCATACGGCGCTGGGGAAGAATCTTTTTACGCTCTTTCCTGATATGGAGAGTGAATTTTCCGAACGGATGCACCGGGTCCTCGCCAAGGGGCAGCCTGAAGAGTTCGAGTTTTCCCATCGCAATCAGCGCGGAGAAACCCGTATTCAGAAACGACGTCTCTCTCCGTTGATGGAAGGGGATCTCTGTACTGGTGTTCTGGTCATCGTCGAAGACGTTACGGAAATCCGCTGCCTGCTTGATCAGGTTGTCCAATCGGAAAAGTTGGCCGAAGTCGGACGCTTAACCGCCGGCATCGCTCATGAAGTCAACAATCCGCTAGCGATCATCTCCTACGCCTCACAACTGTTACAGCGAGAAGAGGGGGCGAGCCCGTTTCAACTGGAACTTCTCGACCGGGTGAGCAGTGAAGTCGAACGCTTGCGGGTTCTGACTGAAGGGCTGCTCAGTTTCTCACGCGCTGGTGAGACACGGCGTCGGCCCACCGATCTTAACGCGGTCATCGCTGATGTTCTGCGAATGATCCATTACGAGATCGACCGCCACGAGATCACTCTGGAACAAGACCTCACCCCCCTCCCCGCCTGTCAAGCTGACCCGAACAAACTCAAACAGGTTTTCATCAACCTACTGATGAACGCCATACAGGCGATGGGAGACGGAGGCAATCTCTGGCTCAGTACAGCGGCCAGTGAAGAAGAGATCTGCATCGTGCTGCGCGATAACGGCCCCGGTATCCCTCTAGATCTACAGAACCGTATCTTTGAGCCATTCTTCACCACCAAGCCTGAAGGTGAAGGGACCGGACTCGGTCTCTACATCTGCCGCAACCTGATCCACGAGCATGAGGGACGCATTCACCTCGACACTCCCGAGGAGGGGGGGACGCGATTTACCATTTATCTCCCTCTCAACATTGCTCACGAAAACACCAACAACTGATAAAAATTGCACATTTAGCGGGCAAGCAAGACATAGAAAACAGAAAAAGCCCTTATTTTCAGGCACTTTAAAAATTGGCACACACAATGCTAAATACCAAATGACGATTGCATAACGGGAAAAGCACGATAGAAGCTGACCCAACAAAAACATGAAACACACGGACCAGGGGCAAACAACGGCGTTTCCCGACGGCCCGCATCCCTAGGCAAAGGCGCCGCGCTTCCCCGATGAACCGGAGAAGACGAGCGCCTTTTTGTTTTGATGCTCTATCCAACCCTGGAAAGGAGAACCACAGCATGAAGAAGATTGAATGTGTGATCAAACCGTTCAAACTCGACGACGTCAAGGGTGCCTTGACCGACCTCGGGATCACCGGCATGACGGTGAGCGAGGTCCGCGGCTTCGGTCGTCAAAAAGGACACACGGAACTCTACCGTGGCGCCGAGTACCAGATTGACTTCATTCCCAAGGTCAAGATTGAACTGATCGTGGCGGATGAGCGGGTTGCCGAGATCGTCGGCGTTGTCCAGAAAGAAGCCTGCACCGGCCGCATCGGCGATGGCAAGATCTTCGTCTCGCCTGTTGAGCAGTCGATCCGTATCCGCACCGGCGAGACCGGTACCGAATCTCTCTAAGAACCCCCTTAGATAAAGGAGGCAAGAATCATGGCTCGTTTTCGTTCTCTCGCCCTGACCGGGCTGATGCTGGCTCTTCCCGCCGTTGCCCTGGCCGAAGATGCTCCCGTATCCGAACTTTCTTATGTCCTTAACACCTTCTCCTTTTTGGTGATGGGTATCCTCGTTATGTGGATGGCCGCTGGCTTCGGTATGCTCGAGTCGGGTCTGGTTCGTTCCAAAAACGTTGCCACCATCTGCCTGAAGAACATCTCCCTTTTCGGGATCGCCGGGATCCTCTTCTACCTGGTCGGTTACAACCTGATGTATGCCGGTGTTGACGGCGGCTACATGGGCTCCTTCGGCCTCTGGGCTGCTGACGACGCTGCGGCTCTGGCCGGCGACTACTCGGGCGGCTACTCGGCTGCTTCTGACTGGTTCTTCCAGATGGTCTTCTGCGGCGCTGCCTGCTCCGTTGTTTCGGGCTGCGTTGCCGAGCGTATCAAGATCTGGTCCTTCCTCGCTTTCTGCGTCATCCTCTGCGGCATCATCTACCCGATCCAGGGCTCCTGGGGCTGGGGCGGCGGCTGGCTCTCTGAAATGGGCTTCTCCGACTACGCTGGTTCGACCATCGTTCACTCCGTCGGCGGCTGGGCTGCTCTGACCGGTGCCATCATCCTCGGCGCCCGTAAAGGGAAGTACGGCAAAGACGGCCGCGTCAACCCGATGCCCGGCTCCAATATTCCTCTGGCAACCCTCGGTACCTTCATCCTCTGGATGGGGTGGTACGGCTTCAACGGCGGTTCAGTTCTCGCTCTGGGCGATGCTGCCAGCGCCATCGAAATGTCCAACGTCATGGTCAACACCAACATGGCCGCCTGCGGCGGGATGATCGCGGCGATGATCATGGTTCAGGTCCTCTACAAAAAAGTTGACGTCACCATGGGCCTCAACGGCGCGCTGGCTGGTCTCGTCTCTATCACGGCTGGCCCTGCCACGCCTTCCCTCGGCGCTGCCTGTCTGATCGGTGCTGTCGGTGGAGTGCTGGTTGTCCTTGCGGTTCCTTTCTTCGACAAACTCAAGATTGACGATGTTGTCGGTGCTCTCTCGGTTCACCTTGTCTGCGGTATCTGGGGCACCATGGCTGTCCCCTTCACCGATGACGGTGCCAGCTTCCTCACCCAGTTCATCGGGGTTGCCGCAACCGGCGCCTTCGTTCTGGTTGCCTCCTCCGTTGTCTGGCTCGTCCTCAAGTACACCATCGGGATTCGCGTCTCCGAAGACGAAGAGTATCGTGGCTGCGACGTTGCCGAGATCGGGATGGAAGCTTACCCCGACTTCCAGCGCGTCAACATCGGCGGCGGCACCGGCCTTCCCGCTGGCGCTACGGCAACCGCTGTCGCCATGAGCGCTGCCGAAACCGTCAAGCACGCCTAAGACGTGTTGCAAAAGCTTGATCGGTTTTCGCAAATAAGATAACTTTTCCCCTATTGTCATTGCCCGGGGGATTATCCCCCGGGCTACCCTCACATCACATCAAAGGAGATCGTACGATGAAGAAACTGGTTTTCGCACTTTGCCTCTCTCTGGCTGCTGCTGCAGCTACCGTCAGCACCGCAGCTGCGGCGATCGAAGTGACTGGCGACGCTTATGTCGGCGTAGCTGATAAATACCTCTGGCGTGGTTATGAGCTCAGTGGTAACACCCCCGTCGTTCAAGGCGGAATGGACCTCTCCTTCTCCGGCATCACCCTGAGCTACTGGACCAACGCTCAGATTACTGACGACGGCGCAGCCGGTCTGCAGGGTGGTGAAGCGAATGAGACGGATGTTGTGGTCGATTACTCCTTCGACGCCAGCGACATGCTTTCCGTCAGCGTCGGTAACATTCTCTATGCTCTTGACGGCGCTGCCGACACCAACGAGCTTTACGTTGGCCTCGGCCTCAACACGATTCTTGCTCCCTCCCTGACCGTGTACCATGACTGGGACGAGTTCAAGAATGACCGCGTCTTTGCTCTGAGCATCGGCCACGACATCGAAGCTGGCCCGCTCGCCCTGAGCGTTGGTGCTCTGGCGAACTATGCTGACAACACCGCCAACGAGATCTGGAACACTGAGCTTAGCCTCGGCGCTAGCTATCCGGTCACCGATCAGATCTCCCTCGACGCTTCCTTCATTCACAGCGAGCCTTACGGTGACGACGCCAAAGCGGCCATTGACGCCGAGAACGTTGGTTCCTTCTCTGTGGCTCTGAGCTTCTAAGAATTTTTTCAATTTTCTGTCGATAGACGATTGCCTCCTGTCGACACTCTTGCCGTCATCCCCTACCATGGGGGTGACGGCACTTTTTTTATCGGGAGACCTCCTCTTCTCATGGAGAACCAGCGATTTCTGATTCCCCTGGATGACGGGCTGAGCGTCGAGGCGGTCTATTACGGCAGCGGCACCCTCTGTCTCTCTTCTCAGGCCGGTTGCGCCCTGCGCTGTGCCTTCTGCGCCTCAGGACGACTCGGTCTGCGCCGCAACCTGACACTCGCAGAGTTGTCTCTACAATTACAGCATGCGCAGGGACGAGGGATTACTCCAAAACGGCTGACCCTCTCGGGAATTGGTGAACCGCTCCATAACGCAGAGACGGTTATCCCTTTTCTGGCCCAGTGTCGTGAGAAAGGGATCCCCCTCTCGCTTACTACCACAGGCTGCAATCTTCTCCGGCTTGCAGAGATCCTCCCCCTC
>PKUF01000009.1 GCA_002869635.1 Desulfuromonas sp.
CACTCTCACCGATACCACGAAGATCAGGAAGCACGACCCTGAAACCACACCCAACCAACGGCTCAACTTGCGCCTGCCACATCTGCCGATCGTATGGAAGATCATGTAACAACACAACGGCCGGACCGCTACCGTGCTCTTCATAAGCGAGTTGGATACCATTAACAAGAGCGTGCATGGAGACTCCTTTCTGCATCATTATATTAAGAGATAGTTATCCGCGCTCAAAAACAGGAAGAATCAGAGCAATTCCGCTGCCCGCAAGACCCGTAACCGCAGCAACATAAGGGAGCAAAGGAGATGAAACGACCTGCCCAACAGCGAGAAGGAGCAAAGAGAGTGAAAGTAGCAACAGCGGAGAGAAGAGCATGCAGCGTATCTGACGAGCCGACTGGGCTAGAAAAAGGGTAAAGATGGACCAGATCATGAAGTAAGCCGCAAGGTCATTGGCCGACGGGGGCGCGCCAAAACCTGCAGCAGGAAGAGAGAGCTGCCCCAACAATGAGAGCCAGAAAAGGCCTAGCGAGATCAAAGCAACACTTGCTATCGCTTGACCTTTTCGCCAAGCAAGAAGACCTGTGAAAATCTGTACGACTCCACCATTGAGCATTATCAAAGCAAATATGGACGATGGGATGGCCACCTGAAGTGCCAACATGAGATGAAGACTTGCCATGCAAAACGCCAAACTCCAAAACCCAAGGGTTGGGACCGAAAGGGTCTCGAATGGGATGGCGGTAGGTGTTGTCGTATCGGCAGTTAAAAGCAGGTTTCGCATCTTGACCTCCAGTTGTCAGCAGACATTGACTCCTTTAGATAGCAACCTGCATACCAATGTTCTATTCCACCCAAAGCAACCCAAAAACCCCTACACAATCGAACACTTAAAAATAAATCTCAATTATTACCACATCAATCGTAAGTCGTTTTTTTTTGCATTAATGCGAAAGAATTATATTTAAAGCGCAATACACACCTTCAAAAAAAGACCGACAACAAACACCGACACGACGTATAGAACTTTGATTACAAATACTTACGCCAATCGATAGCGCTATAAAAATAAAATTTGCACAACTGCAAAACGGTATTTTGCAAAAAATGCGAAGAATCAGTGGGACTTCTATTCTTTGGCGAGGGCTGTCAAAGGAGTTGAATCAGCGTTGAAGGATCTTGATGATCGTAGAGAGAACGGCGGGATTGTCGTAATCGATGAGAAGATTGTGTCCAGAGCGGGAGAAAGAGTGTTGTGTGAAGTCAAGTTTCGCGCTTTGAAAAGCGTAAAGTGAGGCTTGATTGTCGACCGAAAGATCTTGAGCACCAAAAAGAAGGGTGAGGCTCTCGCCACGGATCTGATCGATTCGGCTCCATCGCTGCAAGCGCCACATCTCTTGCAGGCTGCGCGTCGGCAAAGCATGATAACTCAACAACTTGCTGCCGGCCTCAGGATCAACCGTATCAGAAGGATGGACACGACCAACCGACCGCGGCTTACGAAAAACCGGCAGCCAGAAAGCAAGAAATTTCCCGAGAAGAGGCGCCATGAAAAGTTTTTTATAACGGCGGTCCGAAGCGGCAGGATAGAAGTTCGGGGCGATCAGCAGCAGGTGATGAATCGACCGCCGTTCGCTGAGCAACGCTGCCAGCAGCCCACCGGTCGAAATCCCAACAACACTTACTCGCTCAGCCAGCGAAGCAAGAAGATCATAGGACTCGACACACTCACGCAACCAATCCTCGGCGCGCACCTTTTCAAGCAGAGCAAAATCATCGAGACCGAACCCCGTCAGTCGAGGTGCATAGAAAGGGATCTGCTCACTCTTGAGAACTTCGCAGAGAGGGGAAAACTCCTGCGGTGAGGCAGAGTAGCCATGAAGCAAAAGAACGGCGTGAGGTCGACGTGAGGAGTCGAAATTGCCCACACATGGCGACGTCTCACGAAAGCTCCCCAAACGTTCAAGAGGGGATGCCTGTTTCAAGCCGCAACGCATAATGGATCGATTACGCCGCCGTACAAACTCGCGCATAATCATCAGAACAACAAGCAGAAGGAGCACCGCGTTTAGCATCTCCTCCTCCTGAAGACAACGTTCCCTTGAAAGAGGAGCGGCCCACACCCGCAGGTGCAGATCGCCAGAACCATCTTGAGTCTAACGAAAGAGAGGTGCAAGCAAATCCACCTTGTGAGCAGTCGCCTTGCGGCGTTGTTCATCAGAGAGAAGAGAGCGGGCCTCTGAGAGGGCTTTGAAGTGGCGTAGTTGCATCTCCATCTCGATCTCCTGCTGTTTGCGCAGGCTCTTCTCGACGTCAACATACAACCAATTTCCGTTAAGTATTTCATCGAGTTCAAGTCGTAAAATCTTTATCTCGGCCGCCGCACGGATATTGCCACTGCGACACTCGTTGCGTAGGCTTTTCAACTTGGCGACCTGATCGTCGCTCAAATCAAGAACGTCAACCTGATCGAGATAAAAATCATGCGCTATCATCTGACGCCGGGTCGCACGAACTCCCTGCATCCCCCCCTTCCCTCGACTCATCCCTTCCCAAGGGGCAAGGACCTCAGGCTCTCTCTCACCATGACGTCGCGGCACCGTACGCAGATCACTGCGCATCCCTGGCATCACCTGTTGCCGCATCTGCTGCATCATCTCGGGGTTCATTCCTGAAACGCCCGGATAACCCATCGCATCATCAGCAAAAGCCGCCGGAGCGACCAGAAGAGTGCCGAAAAGCATAAGCATCAATCTCTGAAACCAGACCGACATAGTCTCCTCCTGGAAAGGGGATTGACAAACGTCCTCTC
Organism: Desulfuromonas sp.; assembly: GCA_002869635.1. Lineage (GTDB taxonomy): Bacteria > Desulfobacterota > Desulfuromonadia > Desulfuromonadales > BM515 > BM515. The sequence continues at coordinate 2,807 of PKUF01000009.1, forward strand.
ATTATAAAGATCTGGCTTCAAAGATCAAGAAAGTGCCCACCCAAAGAGACCCGGCGACCGTCATCAAGACGACCCGCCGGGCCATGAATCCAGGATAGAAATCAATGGTTATGATACTCGAACTCAAATTGACGTTTTTTGCCATCGGCCAATTTGCTGCCGACCTTAAAGAGGTAATGACCTTTGGCCGTCAGAGTAACATCAGCACCAAAATGGCCCTGCATTCCCATCAATCGAATCGGGTCAGAGACCGCTCCATCCGGCTCGACAATCTTGACGGCGACCTTTCCCTTGTCGATGGACGCCCCGTTCTTCTCTCCCTTGAACATCACCATAAAGTGATGGGTTGTCGGCATCCCCATCTTGGCCATCGCCGAACTAACATCTTTGAGATGTGCCATTGCTTCAACCCCATTCTCGACCACCGCATCTCCAAGCATGATGACGTCCCCTGAAGCACTCATACCGTCGTGCCCTTTGTGATCAGCATGACCGTCATGTCCCATCATTTCATGACCCGAGTGATCATGTTCCGCATGCTCATGTTCCATCGCCGCAGCGACCATGGGAGCCATCGTCAGCAGTCCACTAACGAGAATAACCAGCCATTTTTTCATTGTTTCCTCCATGTTGGTGCCGGTCAGTCGGTGACTGCCGGATCTGCGGTGGCAGCAAGCGCCACCTTGTGTTCATCGATGTCTCCGGATTGGGTCGGCGTCAGATCGTTTTTGAGTGAACGTCCGCGCCAGAGGTAGTAAATCACCGGATAGACCAGAAGCTCCATAATACCAGAGGTCACCACTCCGCCGACCATCGGCGCAGCAATCCTCTTCATGACATCAGCGCCGGTGCCGTGGCTCCACATGATCGGCAAGAGACCGGCGATGATGACGGCAATGGTCATCACCTTGGGCCGTATCCGTTTCACCGCTCCGTGATGGATCGCTTGGACCAGATCGCCGCGGGTCAGCATCCGCCCCTGATCGCCCCAAAGCTTGTGCGAAAGGTCGAGATAGAGGAGCATCACCACCCCGGTTTCGGCATCGAGCCCGGCCAGGGCGATCACTCCGACCCAGACCGCCACCGAGGTGTGGTAATCGAGCAGGTAGAGGAACCAGAAGGCCCCGACCAGCGAAAATGGGACTGCGAGAAAGACAATGCCGGTTTTGATCAGGGAGCGGGTGTTGAGATAGAGGATGACGAAGATGATCAGAATCGTCAGCGGGATGATCACCATGAAACGAGCCTTGGCATCCTGCATATACTCGTACTGACCGCTCCAGACGATGCTGTAACCGTTGGGGAGGTGGATCTTTTCAGTAACCGCTTCCTGCGCCTGTTTGACATAGCTGCCGACATCGATGTCGCGCAAATCGACATAGACCCAGGCGGTACGGCGTGCGTTCTCGCTCTTGATCCCCGGCGGCCCCTTCTCAATCCGCAAATCTGCCACCTGAGAAATCGGGACATGGGTCCCGTCACGTAAGGGGACCAGCACCCGCTTTAGTGAGGGGAGATCCTGCCGATAATCGCGTAGGTAACGAATATTGACCGGATAGCGTTCCAACCCCTCGATGGTCTGAGTAACGTTCATCCCCCCAATGGCCGACTGGATGATCTCCTGCACGTCGGCCACGGTCAAGCCATAACGGGCGATGGCGTCGCGCTTGACGGTAAAGTCGAGATAATTGCCCCCGGTCACCCGTTCGGCGTAGGCGCTCAAGGTCCCCGGCAGGGTTCGCATCAACGCCTCGATCTCTTCTCCGAGGCGGGCCAGTGTGTCGAGATCATCCCCCATGATCTTGATCCCGACGGGAGTCTTAATCCCGGTGGAGAGCATATCGATACGGGTCTTGATCGGCATGGTCCAGGCGTTGGTCAAACCGGGGAACTGAATTGCCGCATTGAGTTCACGGGTCAGTTCATCGACGCTGATCGGCCGCTGTTCCGGGAGCACCCGCCGCAGCGGGCCTTTAAGCCACTCCCACCCTTGCGACCAGTCGGAGTAGAAGCGCGGCTGATAGATCTTGCGCCAGGCCTCTTCCGGCTTGAGCATGATTGTCGTCTCAAGCATGGAGAGGGGCGCCGGGTCGGTGGCGGTCTCGGCCCGGCCGACCTTGCCGAAGGTCCGCTCCACCTCAGGAAAGGAAGCGATGATCTTGTCGGTCTGCTGCAGCAACTCCCGAGCCTTGGTCACCGAGATCCCCGGCAGGGTCGTCGGCATGTAGAGCAGATCCCCCTCGTAGAGTGGCGGCATGAACTCGGAGCCGAGATGAGAGAGAGGCCAGGCGATGGAGCAGACCGCCGCCAGCGCCAGCACCAGCGTTGTCTTGCGCCAGCGCAGCACCCAATCGACCAGCGGGTGGTAGAGACGAATTAAAAGTCGGTTCACCGGGTTGGCGTGCTCGGGCTTGATCTTACCGCGGATGAACCATCCCATCAGCACCGGAACAATCGTCACCGCCAGCAGCGCTGCCGCCGCCATGGAGTAGGTCTTGGTGTAGGCGAGCGGCTTAAACATCCGGCCCGACTGTTCCTGCAGAACAAAGACCGGCACAAACGAGACCGTGATCACCAGCAGCGAATAAAAGAGGGTCGGACCGACCTCGCGCGCAGCCTCGCGGATGATCTGCCAGTGCGGTTTTTTCCCCTGATAGAGTTCGAGATGCTTGTGGGCATTCTCGATCATGATGATGCCAGCATCGATCATCGCCCCGATCGCGATGGCGATGCCGCCAAGGCTCATGATGTTGGCGTTGATCCCCTGACCGTGCATCACCACAAATGCCATGAGGATCGCCACCGGCAGGGTAAAGATCGCCACCAGAGCACTCGGCAAGTGAAAGAGAAAGAGGGCTGTGACTAGCGCCACGACAATACTCTCTTCGAGCAGCTTCTCCTTGAGGGTCGAAACGGCCCGTTCGATGAGCCCGGAGCGGTCGTAGACCGTCTTGATCGTCACCCCCTCAGGGAGCCCCGCCTGCAACGTCTCCAACTTCGCCGTGACCTTTTCGATGGTCGCCAGAGCATTGTCACCGAAGCGCATGACAACGATCCCGCCGACAACCTCCCCTTCCCCGTCAAGCTCGGCGACCCCACGCCGCAGCTCAGGGCCGATCCCGATCTGGGCGACATCCCGCAACAGGATGGGGGTGCCGCGCTGGTCGGTCCCGACCACCACCTGCTCAAGATCAGCGACCGATTGGATGTAGCCCCGCCCCCGCACCATATACTCGGTTTCGGAGAGTTCGAGCAACCGCCCCCCCACGTCACTGTTGCTGCGCTGGATCGCCTGCCGGATCTGCGGGATGGTGATGTGGTAGGCGAGCAGGCGCACCGGATCGACGGCGACCTGATACTGCTTGACAAAGCCTCCGATGGAGGCGACCTCGGCGACCCCGTCGACGGCGGTTAGCTCATAACGCAGATACCAGTCCTGAATAGAGCGCAGCTGCTGCAGATCATGCTGGTCGCTCTCAAGGGTGTACTCGTAGACCCAGCCGACCCCGGTGGCATCCGGGCCGAGACTGGGAGTGACCCCTTTGGGGAGCTTGCCGGCGGCGTAGTTGAGATATTCGAGCACCCGCGAGCGGGCCCAGTAGATATCGGTGCCGTCTTCGAAAATGATATAGACGAAGGAGTAGCCGAAGAAGGAGAAGCCTCTGACCACCTTGGCGTGGGGGACCGCCAGCATCTGGGTGGTCAGAGGATAGGTAACCTGATCCTCCACCACTTGCGGCGCCTGACCCGGATATTCGGTGAAGACGATCACCTGCACATCCGAAAGATCAGGGATGGCGTCGACTGGTGTCCGGCTCAGAGCGTAGAGCCCCGCCACGACCACAAAGAGGGTCAACAGCGCCACCATAAATCGGTTGTCGATCGACCAGTCGATCAGTTTCTCAAGCATCATTTACTCCCTGATCCAACCGCGTAAGATGCGGTCATCTCAGAAAAGATCTTCCAACTCATCATCTTCAGAGAAAAGGTCTTCATTCATGTCGCTGCTCACCGAGGATGGGGCCGACTCCTTCGGGGCAAGCATTTTGCGGATCGCCTCACGCAGTTTGCTCTCCGAATCAAAGAGGAACTGGGAAGAAACCACCACCTGTTCTCCCGCAAAAAGACCTTGGATGATCTCCACCCGTCCGTCGTCGCCATACAGTCCGACCTTGACCTGACGCGGCTCGAACTTGCCGTCACCAAGGGCGACAAAAACTGTCTGGACATCCCCCGAATCAAGAATCGCCTCAGCCGGAACAGCAACCACATCAGACGCTTTATGCGCCTCGAGACGAACATTGACATACATCTCGGGTTTGAGCTCCTGCATTGGGTTATCGAGCACAAGCCGGGCCTTGACGGTTCGAGTGCGCGGCTCAACGAAGGGATAGATAAAATCGACCGAGGCAGCAAGTGTCGGCCGCTCACCATAGGGAATCTCGACCTGCGCCTTGGCACCAACCTTCACCCAGGGGAGTTCCGATTCATAAATATCAGCATTGACCCAGACCCGGGCGAGATTGGCAATGCGCAAAAGCGGCATCCCCGGTTTAAGGGCCATCCCTTCAGTCACCAATTTTTCGGTCACCACACCGGAATACGGAGAGTGCAGAAGCAGAGTCCGCTCGATTTGTCGCGTCGTTTCCAGTTTCTCGGTCTGGGCTCGCGAGATATCCCAGAGCGCCAGACGCTGTCGTGCCGCGTCAAGCAGACGCTCCGCCCCGGCCACCACCTCGGGAAACGGCGATGTGACCAAGGCGTCACGGTTGGCCAGGGCAAGGAGCAGCTCCTGCTGCGCCGAGACCAGTTCGGGGCTGTAGAGGCGCAAAAGTGGCTCACCTTGACGTACCGACTGACCACTGCGGTTGACATAGAGTTCCTCAACCCAGCCGCCAATCTTGCTGTTCACCTGATACTGGGTCTGTTCTTCGTAGGTCACCAGTCCCACGGTGCGGATGCTCCGTTCAATATTCTGCCGTGTCACTTCTTCTCTGCGTACGCCCATGTTCTGCACTGTCACCGAATCGACGGAGATCACCGCCCCGGTGGGGGCATCTCCCTCATAGACTGGGACCAGATCCATCCCCATAGGTGATTTTCCCGGCTCCTTGCGGATGTAGGTCGGATCCATCGGCGCCACCCAGTATTTTATCGTTCGCTCCCCCATTGCCGCCGGAACACTTCCGTCCGTCCCTTCTTTAAGCGGGGTCAGGTCCATGGCACAGATGGGACAAATCCCCGGCTCATCCTGAATGATGAAAGGGTGCATGCCGCAGGTGTACTGAACATTCTCTTCCGCATGAGCCGCCTCGACGCCCCAAAGGTGGCGATGTTCCTCATGTCCCCCCTGCGGCAAGAGCCCACCCACCATAAGAGCAAGAAACAGCAGGCTGACAGTGACGCTAAAACGGATCATCGGTTGTTCTCCTTTGTGGCAACATCGCTCAAGCTCTCTGTCGCCTCAAGCCCCAACGTCGCGGCAAGACGGGCCTGTTCCTGAAAAAGATCGCGCTCGGTTTGGGCCAGCGCGATCTCATCCCGATTCAGGGCAAGAAGAGCATCAATCAGTGAAACATAGCCGACCGCCCCGACTCGATACGCCTGCAGCCCCGCCTGATAAGCCTGTTCTCCCTGCGGGATCAAGGCACGGCGATAAAGGGAACGAGTCGCCGTGAGCTGTTCAAGGTGTAGCAGCGACTGTTCGAGATCTCGAAGGATCTGGGTTCGACTGTTCTCAGCCTCTTGCTGCACCATGCGCAGCCCTGCGACCGCCTCTTCGCTGACGGCTTC
>PKUF01000008.1 GCA_002869635.1 Desulfuromonas sp.
GTGAACTCTCCCTTGTCACCAAGTCGATACGCTGACGGTGCTCCGAGCAGACTTGTAACCCCCTCCCAAAACGGCTGCTGCTGCAGTTTTCCCTCACCCATCAAACTGCGCCGAACCTCGTCGAGACGCCCCTCCGCTGTCGCTACCAGCTCATCGAGAGCAAGGCCGTCGGCCGGGCAGGCCGCAGCCCGCATCAACACTTTGAGAGAGAGACTCTTTTTCAAATCACTCAGCATCAGCCTTCCGCGCAACGCTTGACGAATCCGCTTCTGCGTCACAAGAGCCCCCCAGTAATCGGTCTCGGGAAGAAGAATCAGATAGCTGTCAGCCGCCGCCTGAGCGATGATATCCGAATCGCGCAGCACTTCGGCCGCCCCCTCAAGCAGACGCACGATCGCCTGATCGACATCACGACCAAGAAAACGACTGGAGAGCTCCGGGTAGTTTTCGATCCGCAGCAACACCAGTGAAAGATGCCGTCCATAGCGCTTCGCCTTATAGATCTCTTTGGCGGCGTGGTCACGGAAGAAGGTCATATTGTAGGCGTGGCCGTGTGAAGCACGCAGAAGACTCTGTTCAAGCTGCCGCTCGGTCAAGACCGGATGCAACGCCGCTGCTGCGTAGTCAGCCACTGTTTTCATCAACAATGCATCCTGCGGTTTAAAATCGGGACGCCCCACCGGCGCATCGATACGCAGCACCGCCGCAAGTTCGGAATCGACCACCACCGGGGCGCAGAGGACCCGCCCCTCTTCAGCAAAAAGCGGCCCATTCGCCGCCCGCAAAGCGGGAAGCCGACTCCCCGGCAATCGCACCTCGGCCCCGGCGGCAGCAAGACCACGACGACAAAAAGGACGCCAACCGCCCGGCTCATCCTCGCCCCGCCCAAGCCACAACGTCCCCCCTTCTGCTTTGAGCAATTCCATCAAGGTGTCGAGGATCAGGGCTGCAAGACGTTCGGGATCGCGGACCTTGAGAAACTCAAGGCAACGCTGGTAACAACCGAGCTGGGAGAGAAACTGGATGTTTTCGTCGAGCAGCCGGGCGTGTTCGCGATTGACCGACTGACGATAGAGGAGGCGATTGATACTGAGGAGAAGCGCTTCGCCATCGAAAGGACGGGGGAGTCGCTCTGGCACTCCACGTTTCAGGGCATGGAGGCCAAGAGCAGCCGCATTTTCGGGCAGAATAAGGAGTATTTCCTGCTGATCGTTCTGACGCCGGATCGCTTCTATGAGAGAGATACCTCGAGGGTCCGACGTGGACAGCCCAGCGAGGACAAGATCAAAAGGCTCTTCTCCAAGCGCTTGGATCCCATCTTCGACCGTCTCGGCCAAGCGCAGATAGTAGCCTTCGCGCGGCAGAACCTTCTGGTAAAGGTCGCGGGAAGGTTGGTCGCTATCAATGGCGAGGATACGGCCTTTGGCCATCGTTTCATTCCGAAAGGAGCAAGGGGTTAAACGCCGAGAGTCTCTCCCAGCTGAGAGTTCTTGAAAGATCGGACGATCCGTACCGGCACAATCGTTCCGATCAGTTCATCTCCCCCTTCAAAATTGACAATCCGGTTCCAAGTCGTTCGACCAAAGAGCTGCCCCCCTCCCTGCTTGCTTCTCCCCTCCACCAGCACCGCTGCTGTCTTGCCGACATCTGAAGCCCAGATCCTGGCGCTCGTCTCGAGCTGAAGTTTAAGCAGGGCGTCAAAATGGATCTGTTTCTCACTCGCCGGCATCGGGTCGTCGTAGTCAGCAGCTGCGGTCCCGGGGCGCGGCGAATAGAGAAAGGTGAAGGCGTCGGCGTACCCCACCTCACGTACCGCCGCAAGGGTGGCTGCAAAATCGTTGTCGCTCTCACCGGGAAAGCCGACGATGATATCGGTGGTCAAACGAATGTCGGGAGCTACCGTGCGCAATCGCTCGACCTTACGGAGATAGTCAGCAGCGCTGTAGCCACGATTCATTCGCTTTAGAATGGCATCAGAACCGCTTTGCAAAGGCAGATGCAGGTGCAGGCAGAGCTTTGAGAGTTCACCGAAACAATCAATCAGCTCATCGGAGAGATCGCGAGGGTGCGAGGTGGTGAAACGGATTCGCTCGATCCCCTCGATCTTTTGCACCTGCCGCAACAGTCCCGCAAAATTCGGTTCATCGCTCTGGCGCAGTCCGTAGGAGTTGACGTTCTGGCCAATCAAGGTCACTTCCCGTACTCCGCTCTGGGCGAGATCGCGGATTTCGTCGAGCACCTCATGGCTTGGACGACTGATCTCCCGGCCCCGAACCAGCGGGACAACACAGTAAGAGCAGAAATTATCGCACCCCTGCATAACAGTCACAAATCGGACGATCCCCTCCCCTTCACTACGCCGAGGGAAAAGTTGCAGCCGGGTCTCACCGTCGAGAAAATCTGTCTCCTGACAACGTTCACGACCACTTTCCACCTTCTGCACCATTTCGGGGAGACGATGAACGTTGTGGGTCCCGAAGACGATATCGAGATAGGGGAGCTTCTCGAGCAGGCGCTCCCCTTCCTGCTGGGCGACACAGCCACCAACCCCGAGGATCAGCTCGGGACGCGCTTGTTTGAGGGGCTTGAAACGACCAAGATGGCCGTAGACCTTACGCTCTGCCTTATCCCGCACCGAGCAGGTATTGAGAAGGATAAGATCGGCAGTATCCGGGCTTTCAACCTGCTGATAACCGATCTCGCCGAGCAGGGCGACGATCCGCTCTGAATCGACAACGTTCATCTGGCAACCGAACGTCTCGAGGTAAAAACATCTTGACATGAAGGGGGTCACTTCCTTGAGGGTAAAATCGGGCAAATGGTAATAATCGCTTGAGACAAAGTCAAACGATTTCCCCCGCTCTCTGCTGATCCAAGAGCATATCGAGCTGATCGCAGAGGAGCTGAGGCTGCTCCAGGCAGTGCAGAATCAGCCTCCCTTCGGGATGCATCACCTTGACGGTCGCCAAATGCTCACCCAAAGAGCGTAGAGTATACCCTTTAAAGGAAGCAACCGGGAACTCTTCAATCCCACGCCGAGAGTGTTTCATCAGCCTTTGATCACTCAAGCTGTAGAAGAGTTGTTCCCATTCCCAGCGCGCCTTAAAGAGGTGGCCAAAAGCCAGCCAAAAAGAGAGCAGAAGAAACGGTACGGTCACAAGCGGCAGAAGGAGACTCTCTCCGGCTCTAAAAAGTTGCCAGGAAAGGGTTGTCCAAAAAAGGGTCGGGAAGAAGAGAACCATCCCGAACAGGGCGTGTTTCCAGTTGCGAAAGGTGTAGCAACGCGGGGCCGGGCGCCCCTGCCAGAGGAGTGTTTCCCCTTCTTTTAGTTGTGTTGTGATCACGGTTTAATTCCCCATTTCCTAAGTCTGTTTGTCGCACTGCGCCGCAACGTCTCCGAGGCGACAGGGTCCGCAAGAACACGCCGATAGAAATCAGCCGCTCTCTCTTTTTCCCCCTCTTCGTCCCAAAGTTCTCCGAGCAGATAGTCACTGCGCGCTGTTGGGAGCAGACTCTGACTCTTCTCAAGGTGGTGACGTGCCACGTCATAATCTTTTTGTTGGAGGGAGATATAGCCAAGGCCAAGCCGAGCTTCAGCATCGTCCCCTCCTTTTTTAAGCGCTTGGGCAAAAAAACGTCGAGAACTAGGAAGGTCTCCACTTTGCAAATAACACCGCCCAAGAGCAAGATAGAAGGGAGATTCCTCAGGTGCTGCGGATGCCGCCTGGAGATAGAGAGCGATCGCTCGTTTTAGGTCTCCGTCGCGTTCACTCGCCATCGCCTCATCAAAAAGAGCATAGGCTGCGGTCGCTTTGCGAATCTGGGCAAAGGCGGCATCAAATCGTGCTGAAGAGGGGGTAATAACCTCATTTCTTTCGCTCTCAGCCAGAGCCAGCGGATGTCGTTGTGAGAAACCACTCTCCCAGAGTGCCGCGGGAAGATCCCCTTCAGGAGTGTACGACCATGGGGCGAACGCAGGCTCTTTCCCCAAAGCGAGAAGAAGGCGCCGCATCAACGGCAGCACCAGCTCTTCCTGCCGCTCGCCGTATCGCCCCGATAGAAGAGCCTTGGCCGCCCTTCCCTTCTCTTTGGCGAGCGAATGTGTGTCAAACTTCTTTTCGGCGGGAACCAACAGGCGTGGCCAGATCTCCATTCCTTCACCTCTCGGGAGATGACCAAGATCGGCATGAGCCACTGCGTGTGCCAACAGGGTGAGAATCTCATTTTCAGACTGCAGTCCACTGAGCAAACCGCGGCTAAGGAAGAGCTCCCCCCCGGGAAGCGCCAGCAGACGTGGTGTTGAATCGTTGAGGAAACGCAGCCGCCAAAAGGTTGCGGGGATCATCGTTCCTCCGCTAACCACCAGCTGCAATTTTTCTTGGAGATAAGCCTGTAACGCCTCGTCGCGATAGAGTCCTCCTGCCAGTTGCACCAAAGAGGAGTCGAGTGAAAGCGCTAGCCGACGCTGCTCTATCGGACTGCCGGGGAGAGTTATTCCTCTTAATCCGGCACACCCGACCATCCCAAACATGGTCAGGAGAGCCAGACTCAGGATCCGAACAGTGTACAGACTCCAAAATTGAAGAAAAAGCGGTTTGCCTTGAATTCTCATCCCGTTATAATGAGCCTTTCCTCTGGCTGGAGTCGATGGAGTATAAATGCCCTTGTCCCTCCCAAAATCATGGCGCCCATTTGTTCTCGTTTCATCCACGCTTTTGATTCTCGGAACGCTCACACCGACGCATGCGACCTCCCCCGTCGTCCCCACCTTGGACAACGAAAAGAACAGCCATCTCTCTGACGAGATGCCGTCCGAAGAAAAGGAGGCCACCGTCTTCCAGCCGATGACGGATCGGATTCACTCTCTCTCATCGCAAGCCCTGCTCCGCCTCACTGAAAGAATCGATACATTCTTTCTGAGGGAAAACGAACAGGAAGAGGCCAACCGGACCCAGATGCGCCTACGCAGTGGTCTGCAGTTTGCCGAAGGGGGAGATGTCACCTTACTTCAGCGGGTCCGTCTCAATCTGCATCTCCCCAGCGCGGAACGGCGTCTCGACTTTTTCCTTGAGCAGACCGGCGACTACCTCGACCCCGAGTCACAGGTCTTCAATGAGACAGGAGGCGGCACCGGCAATTTTACGATTTTCACCGGTCTGCGTTACCTGATCACTGACAACCCACTCTACAGTGTCGACACCCAGGTAGGAGTCCGCTTCACCGGCGGACTCGTCCCCTTTACCCAGCTCCGTGGCTACAACCGCATCCCGATGGGACGCTGGTCACTGAAACCGATGGAGATCCTCTTCTGGCGTCTCGACCGCGGTTTTGGCGAAACCTCACGTTTTGATCTCGACCACCAGCTCTCCGAAAGTACCCTGTTACGCCTGCGCGCTGAGGGGACCTATGCCGAGGTCAGTAACGGCTACGAGTACAGTTCAGCGATCATTTACGCCCAACAGCTGCAGATGAAAAAGGGGTTCCAGCTTTCACTCGGGCTCGCTGGAGAGACCCGACCGCAGCGAAGGATCGTCCACTACCTGGCAGAGTATGCCTGGCGCCAGAGGATTCATCGTGACTGGCTCTTTCTTGAGGCGATCGCCGACCTTTATTTCTATGAGGATCGGGATTTTCGTCCGACACCGGTCTTCATCCTTCTCTTCGAAGCAAACTTTGGCCACGAAGACGCTCCTCTGACTCCGACCGAGATTGACGAAAGCAGCCCGTGAGTCGCCGCCGTTCTCGACACCGTCCTCCATCCCCCATCATTCCACAAGGCGAGGCATGGGAAGCACTCTGCCACCAATGCGGCGACTGCTGTTTTGAAAAGTGGATCGATGACAAGGGACACACCCACCCCACCCGCATCCCCTGCCGTTTTCTCGACCTCTTCAACCGTCACTGTACCGTCTATGAGCAGCGCTTTAAGATGGGAGAGGGGTGCCTGAAACTTTCGCCAGAAAACGTCGCCGACCTTGACTGGCTCCCAGCAAGCTGCGGCTACCGTCGCTTCGTCAAAGGCTGAGCAGTTCGTCGGTACACCGCTCGCTCATCAGAGCCCCAAACGCCTCAAAATCCTCCGGCAACGGTGCCTCAAGCGTCAGGCGGTTCCCGTTCGGATGCGTCAAAATGAGGCGATAGGCATGCAGTAAGTAACGCCTAGGCTGGATTTCATACCCCGGCAGCTGTTCACGACCACCGTACAGACGGTCTCCGAGAAGGGGGTGGCCGAGTCCGGCGAGATGGACACGAATCTGATGCGTCCGGCCAGTTCGGGGAAATGCCGCTACTAAAGCTAAAGGGACAACCTCTTTGCTCCCAGGGGTCCAGGCAAGGGTCTGAAAGCGGGTCTGGGCCGGCTGACCAACATTTTCTACGGCAACAGTACGACCGCGCCGGCCGGGACGAAGATGATTCTCGACCTTGAAATGGTCAGGCGGTCTCCCCTGCACCATGGCCCAGTATTCCTTTTGCAACGTATGCCTGGCAAACTGTTCGGACAGGAGGCTGTTACCGCGCGGACTCAGGGCAAAGAGGAGCAGGCCAGACGTATCGACATCAAGACGGTGCAGCAGGACCGGTTCGACACTCTCTCCGGCCTGTTGCAGCTGCTGCCGTAACAAATCAAGGACATTAGCGCGCCCGGCTGTGGTCGGATGAACCGGAAGACCCGGCGGTTTGGCAAGCGCCAGCAGATCATCATCGCGATAGAGAATCGTCAATGGCGCTAACTGTTTTTGCGGAGCCTTCCCTTCCAATGTCACAAGAAGCGCCTCTCCTCCCTGCAAAAGGGTACCGGCCCGTCGTTCGCAGCGCCCATCAATAAAGAGTTTGCCCGCATCTAGGGATTTCTTGATCTGCTTACGCGAAACTCCAGAGAGCGTTTCGGTCAGGTAGATATCGAGCCTGACGCCCGCCGCCTCAGCTGGGACGAAAAGCTCTTCACGTCGTTTTTCGGGAGGCGGGCTCACATCAGGCTCCCCTGAAGTTCACCATCAACAAAGGTCTCGATCTTCACCAACACCTCAGAGCCGATCAGACTCTTGTCACCAACAAAACGAACCGGCAGATAGTTGCGACAAAGTCCTCGACGAAGCTCCCCCTCTCCCCCTTCCACCACCACTGAGAGATTTTTCCCGATGAAGGGACGGGCGAAAACCTCCAGCTTCTCGCTGGCAAGATGGCGTAAAAGCGCCGCCCGCTCTTTGCTCACCGTCGCCGGGACTTGATCGGACATGCTCGCCGCCGGGGTTCCCGGCCGACGGCTGTAAGGGAAGACGTGGAGATGGGACCAAGGGAGTTCTTCGAGCAGCTGCTTCGTCCGGGCAAAGGAGTCGTCATCCTCGCCGGGAAAACCGACAATCACATCAAGGCCGATCGCCGCTTCGGGAAGACGCTGACGAATCCGCTGCAACAGCGCCCGGAAAAAAGCGGTATCGTAAGTCCGACGCATTGCCGTCAGAACAGTGTCGTCACCAGCCTGAAGCGGGATGTGCAAATGCGGGCAAATTTCCTCGGATTCAGCGATCAGGTCGAGGAGTTCGTCTGGGATCTCCGTCGGCTCAAGCGAACCGAGGCGTAGACGTGAAAGCCCCGTTTTCGCCAGTAACTGCCGCAGCAGGTCGGTCAACGAAAGAGATGGTTTAAGGTCGGCACCATAGCCGCCGATATGGATCCCGGTCAGGACAATCTCGGTATAGCCAACACGCACAAGATCTTGCACCTGCGCAAGAACCTGAGCCGGAGGGACCGAGCGGCTGCGTCCCCGGGCATAAGGGATGATGCAATAAGAACAGAAGGCATCGCAGCCGTTCTGAATCTGAACAAAGGCGCGGCTGCGCTCGGCAAAGCTTGCGAGGGTCGCAACCTCGGCCTCATGCCGCTGGCGAATATCCCCAACCTGGACCGTACCGTCTTCTGCCGCGAGAAGCTGCAGAAGATCGCGTTTTTCCTCATTGCCAAGGACGAGAGCTACCCCAGGGATCGCGGCGAGCGTCTGGGGATCGACCTGAGCATAGCAACCGGTCACCACCACCCGACAGTCGGGATTCAGGCGCTGTGCCCGACGGATGAGGTTGCGGGACTGGCTATCGGTGGCGGCCGTAACAGTGCAGGTGTTGACGATCACCAGATCAGCCCCCGCGTCAAAGGGGACAATCTGCCATCCCGCCTGACGCAATTTCTCTTCCATCGCCGCCGACTCGAACTGATTGGTCTTACAACCGAGAGTCGTGATCGCTGCGCTACGCACCGACATCATGCGATGACGCCCCCTCCCAGCACGCGATCAGCAGCGTAAAAGACCACCGACTGACCGGGTGTAACGCCGAGTTGGGCTTCATCGAAGTCGACCGTGATCCGGCCATTCGCCAGAGGGGTCAGCGTCGCCGCCGCCTCATGGTGCCGGTAACGGATGCGACAGGCGGCCCGAAACGGCTCCTGCGGCACGCTTATCAGCCAATTGGGAGTGACGACCGTCAGCTCACGGCGGGATAGATACTCTTTTTCCCCCACGACCACCTGTTTTTTTGCCGCATCGATATCA